>NZ_JBSGBG010000003.1:0-47046 GCF_053601135.1 Actinosynnema sp. NPDC004786
GTGGGCCTGTGGGGGGAGATGGGGCCTCGCGCGCGCGAGGCCCCTTCTTGCTGCGCTCAGCCGATCGTGCAGGCGAGGCCGTTCAGCGTGAACGACGACGGCTTGCCGGTGTCGCCGCTGTGCGTGGCCTGGAACCCGATCCCGGCCGACCCGCCGGGGTTGAGGGTGCCGTTGTAGGACACGTTGCGCGCCGTGACCGCGCCGCTGGTGGGCGAGTAGCTCGCGTTCCACCCGCTGGTGATGGTCTGCCCCCCGGGCAGGGTGAACGAGAGCTGCCAGCCGTTGATCGGGCTGGTCCCGGTGTTGGTGATGGTGACGCTCGCGGTCAGGCCGGTGTTCCAGCTGTTGACCGTGTAGTTGATCCGGCACGCGCCGACCGGCGGGTTGCTGGTCGTGGTCGTCGTGGTGGTGGTCGTAGTTGTCGTTGTCGTGGTGGTGGTCGTTGTGGTGCTGGTCGTCGTGTCGGGGTTGCGGTCGAGCCCGAAGAACTGGATGACGCGCAACGCCATGCCCGGGGCCAGCACGTTGTGACCGGTGCCCTGGAGCGAGTACGCCTCGACCTGGGTGCCGTACCGGGTGCGGGTCCAGCCGGACTGCGGGCTGTCGGTGGACGTCGGCGTGGTGGACAGGCCGTGCACGTTGGTCCACTGGTCGATCGTCTCGCCGAAGTTCGGGTACCGCAGCGTGTCGTCCGCGGTGCCGTGCCAGATCTGCACGCGCGGCCGGGGACCGCTGTAGCCCGGGTACATGCCGCGCGCGATGTTGCCCCACTCCTGCGGCGTCCGCAGCACCTGGCCGTTGGCGCACGCGCTGTTCCAGCTCGACCCGTCGGTGGTGGCGAAGCAGCCGGCGGGCACGCCCGCGAACGGCGCGCCCGCGGCGAACACGTCCGGGTAGTTGGCCAGCATGACGTTCGTGGTCATCGCGCCGGACGAGACGCCGGTGACGAACACCCGGCCGGTGTCGCCGTTGTAGCGCTGGAGCACGTACCGGACCATGGACATCAGGCCGACCGGGTCGCTGCCGCCGTCGCGGCGCAGCGCCTGCGGGCTCGACACGTCGAAGCACTGGCCGCTGCGGGTCGCCGACGGGTAGATCACGATGAAGCCATACTGGTCGGCGAGCCGGGCGTACTCCGTGCCGGAGTAGAACGCCGGGCCCGAGCCGGTGCAGTAGTGCACGGCCAGCAGCACACCGGGCCGGGGCTGGACGCGGTCCGGCACGTACAGGTGCATGCGCAGGTTGGTGGGGTTCGTGCCGAAGTTGGTGACCTCGGTGAGCGTCGCGGCCGACGCCGGCGGCGCGACCACGAAGGCCAGCGCGAAGGCCGCCGCCGCGGCCAGGGAGGTCACGATCGCGCCGAGGGCCTTCACGGCGCCACCACCCGTCCGCTGCTGTCGATGCGGCCGGGGCACAGGTTCTTGGCCGCCAGGCCCTGCACGATCCGCGGCACCGCGTTGACCGTGTTCTGGTAGCTCGCGTGCATGAGCACGATGCCGCCGGCGTTCGCGCCGGTCGCCGCGCGCACGATGGCGTCGGTCGACGCGCCGTTCCAGTCCTGCGTGTCGACCGACCAGATGACCTGGGTCAGGCCGAGCTTGCGGGCCTCGTTCTGCACCGTGGCGTTCGTGGCGCCGTAGGGCGGGCGGAACAGCGTGGGCGTCTGCCCGGTGGCGTTGCGGATCGCGTTCTGGGTGTCGGCCAGCTCCTTGGCCACGGCCGCCGCGCCCAGGTTCGTCAGGTAGGGGTGCGACCACGAGTGGTTGCCGACCCACATGCCCGCCTGCACGACCTCGCGGGTGAGCCCCGGCTGCTGCTGGACGCGCGAGCCGAGGTCGAAGAACGTGGCCCGCGCGCCCGCCGAGCGCAACGCGCTCAGCAACGGGCGGGTGAACTGCGCGTTGGGGCCGTCGTCGTAGGTCAACGCGACGTACCCGGTGCAGGCGAGCGCGACCGGGCCGGCTTTCGCGGCGGGCGCGGCGGCGTTCGCCGCGTGGGCGGACAGCAGCGGCGCGCACAGCAGCAGCGCCACCGCCAGCAGGGATCTCAAGACCATTTCCTCCTCCTTGAGGATCACGGCGAGAGTTGTCGTCACTATGTGTCGCCGGCCGGTCGCGGACAATGAGTTTCGCAAAAGTTGCGAGTCTCAAATGGCCGGATGAGCTGCGGCAACGCGCGATGCGCCCGTTTGGCGGCGTCCGCTTTGTCCGAAAACTTTCGATCCGCTGCGGCGGGGTGTCGCCGAAATCGTCGGGTCGGTTGTCCCAAGCAATTGTCCGCCGGGCTCGGGGAACTGTTTTCGGTCGCGCGCGGGAATTGTCGCGTTACCGAATTCGCTTCGGAGGTCCGCAGGAACGGGACAGGCTTGTCACCTCGGTTGACGCGTTCGAGTGAACCTGTGCGGCGGCCGAATTAAAGGGCCGGCGAGCGCGGTGTTCCGCATTTTTGCCGGCTCGGGTGCTGCTATCGTTCGGGCCATGCAATTGACGGTTCTGGGGTGTTCGGGCAGCGCGCCGGGGCCTGATCTGCCGACCTCCGGGTACCTGGTGGAGGCGGGCGGCGCCCGGATCCTGGTGGAGCTGGGCAGCGGCGTGTTCGGCCCGCTCACGCGGCACTGCGACCCGTTCGACCTCGACGCCGTGCTGCTGTCGCACCTGCACCTCGACCACTGCGCCGACTTCAGCTCGCTCACCGTCCACCGGCGCGAGCACCCCGAGCCGCCCTACGACGTCACCGAACGCCGGCTGCCGGTGTTCGCGCCGGCGCACGCGCCGTCCCGCCTCGCCGCCGCGCACGCCGCCGACCGGGCCGAGCTGGCCACGACCGACCTGACCGACACCTACGACTTCGTGCCGCTCGCGCCCGGCCGGTACGCGGTCGGGCCGGTGGAGGTGGAGGTCGCCGCCATGCGCCACATCTGCGAGGCGTACGGGTTCCGCCTCACCCACGACGGCGTGTCCCTGGTGTTCTCCGGCGACACGGTGCCGTGCCCGGAGCTGGTCCGCCTGGCCGACGGGGCGGACCTGCTGCTGGCCGACGCCGCGTGGCGGGAGCAGGCGGGCCGCGCCAACTACCTGCACATGAGCGGGCGGGAGGCGGGCGAGGTGGCCGCGTCCGCGGGCGTCGGCCGGCTGGTGCTGACCCACGTCCTGCCGTGGTCGGACCACGACGGCGTGCTCCGGGACGCGACCGAGTCGTTCTCGGGCCCCGTCACGCTGGCCGTGCCCGGCGCGGTCTACGCCCTCTAACCCGCGAACGCGGTGGCCGGCAGCCCTTCGCCCACGCCCGGCAGCACCAGCACCGACCCGGCCAGCTCGCTCACCGCGTCACCGCTGAGCCCGACGCGCGCGGTCGTCACGTACAGGTCGGTGAAGTCCGGGCCGCCGAAGCAGCA
The DNA here is from genome assembly GCF_053601135.1 of Actinosynnema sp. NPDC004786. Classification (NCBI taxonomy): domain Bacteria; kingdom Bacillati; phylum Actinomycetota; class Actinomycetes; order Pseudonocardiales; family Pseudonocardiaceae; genus Actinosynnema; species Actinosynnema sp. NPDC004786. The sequence goes on from NZ_JBSGBG010000003.1 coordinate 3,395, forward strand.
CGACGTCGGCTGGCCCACCGGCAGCTCGACCTCGCGGTCCAGCACGCCGTCCGGCGTGTACCGGTGCAACGCCGCACCGCCCCACAGCGCGACCCAGACCGCGCCGGAGCTGTCCACGGTCAGGCCGTCGGGCAGCCCGCGCGTCACCTCCACCAGCGGACGCCGGTTCGTCGCCGCGCCGGTCTCGCGGTCGTAGTCCAGGACGTCGACGCGCCGGTCCGCCGAGTCGATGTAGTACATGAGCTTCGCGTCGGGGCTCCAGCCGACGCCGTTGCTCACGCTCACCTTGTCCAGCACGACCTTCGCGTCGCCGTTGGGCTCCACGCGCGCGAGCCAGCCGCCGGGCTCCTCGTCGTAGCGCATCGTGCCCGCCCACAGCCGCCCGGCCGGGTCGACCGCGGCGTCGTTGCCGCGCACGCCGTCCCGCGCCCAGTAGACGAGCCAGGTCTTGGTCCCGTCCCGGTCGATCAGCGCCACGCCGTCGCGCAGGTTGACCACGATGCCGCCGCCGGACCGGGGCTTGGCCGCGCCCACGTGCTGCGGCACCTCCAGGACGGCGTCGTCGTCGCGCGAGGGGTTGTACCGGTGCACCTCGCTGCCGAGGATGTCCACCCAGAGCAGCGTCCCGCTGGCGTGGTCCCACGTGGGGCCTTCGCCCAGCTGCGCCTCGGCCCGCACGGCCACTTCGATCGACACCGGCACAGCCTACGGTCACGCCCGCAACGCCGACCCGAGGACGGCGAAGTCGCCGCCCGCGCCCGTCGTGCGCGCGTAGCCTGGTGGCGTGGACCCCACCGGCCCCTTCACGCCGCCGACGCCCCGGTCGGTGGTCGCCGCGCCCAAACCGGCCAAGCCGCTGTCGAAGCGCGTCGTGCCGCCCCGGCCCGTGCTGTCGGCCGTCGTCGTGCTCGGCTTCGTCGGCCTGCTCTACGTCGTCGAGGCGGTCGACACCGCCCTCGGCGGGCGGCTGGACGACGACGGCGTGATCCCGCGCGACTTCGGCGAGTGGGACAACATCCTGTGGTTCCCGCTGCTGCACGGCGACTGGACCCACCTGACCGGCAACGCGGTGCCGCTGCTCGTGCTCGGCTACCTGGCCACCTCCGGCGGCATCAAGCAGTTCCTCCAGATCACCGCGGTCATCTGGCTCACCAGCGGCCTCGGAGTCTGGGTCTTCGGCTCGCCCGGCAGCCACATCGGCGCGTCCGGGCTCGTCTTCGGGTTCCTGGTGTTCCTGCTCGTGCGCGGCGTCTTCGCCCGCAGCGTGCTCCAGATCGCGCTGGCCGTGGTGGTCTTCGCGATCTACGGCGCGGCGCTGTGGGGCGTGCTGCCGGGCCAGCCGGGAATCTCCTGGGAAGGTCACCTGTTCGGCGCGCTGGGCGGCGTGCTGGCCGCGTGGGGCGTCGCCCGGGACGCCCGCCGGAACGCCCCGGCTACGCTCGGCGCGTGACCGTCACCGCCGATTCGCCCATCGCGATCTTCGACTCCGGCGTCGGCGGGCTGACCGTCGCGCGGGCGATCATGGACCAGCTGCCCGGCGAGCGGATCAGGTACGTCGGCGACACCGCGCACTGCCCGTACGGCCCGCTGCCCATCGCGCGGGCGCGCGAGTACGCGCTCGAGGTGATGGACCGGCTCGTCGCCGACGGGGCGAAGCTGCTGGTCATCGCGTGCAACACGGCGTCCGCGGCGTGCCTGCGGGACGCGCGCGAGCGCTACGACATCCCGGTGGTCGAGGTGGTGCTCCCGGCCGTGCGCCGCGCGGTCGCCACCACCCGCACCGGACGGGTGGGGGTGATCGGCACGGTGGGCACCATCGGGTCCGGCGCGTACCAGGACGCGTTCGCCGCCGCGCGCGACGTCCACGTCACGGCGGTCGCGTGCCCGAGGTTCGTGGACTTCGTGGAGCGCGGCACCACGTCCGGCCGCCAGGTGCTCGGCCTCGCGCAGGCGTACCTGGAGCCGCTGCAACGCGCCGAGGTGGACACGCTCGTCCTCGGCTGCACGCACTACCCGCTGCTCACCGGCGTGCTCCAGATCGTCATGGGCGACGGGGTGACGCTGGTCTCCAGCGCCGAGGAGACCGTGAAGGACGTCATGCGCGTGCTCACGGAACGTGATCTCTTCCGCGACGGCGACCCCGACCAGCGGTTCAGCTGCACCGGTCCGGTGGAACCGTTCGCCCGGCTCGCCCGCAGGTTTCTGCCCGGGTTGGAAAGGGCGTCCTTCCAAGCCCACGGCTGACCTGGCACGCTCCACGGGTGCTGTTGACCATCCTCGGCTGCTCGGGCAGCCTGCCGGGACCGCACGGACCCGCCTCCGGCTACCTCGTCGAGGCGGACGGCTGCCGCCTCGCGGTCGAACTGGGCAGCGGCGTGCTGGCGTCGCTGCAGGCGCGTCACGACGTGTTCTCGTTGGACGCACTGCTGTTCTCGCACCTGCACCCGGACCACTGCGCGGACTTCACCACGCTCGCCGTCATCCGCCGCTACCACACCCACCCGCCCCACGACACGCGCGCACGGCGGCTGCCCGTGCACGGACCGGCCGAGACGGCGGACCGGTTCGCCCGCGCGTACGCGGAGACGGCCGACGAACTGCTGACCACCGACCTGACCGACGTGTTCGAGTTCCACGCGTTCGTCGACCACGCGGTGACCCGGATCGGGCCGTTCGAGATCACCGCGGTGCGGGTGGACCACCCCGGCGAGGCGTACGGGTTCCGGATCGCCACGAGGACCGCGACGTTGGCCTACACGGGCGACACGGGGCCGTGCGACGCGTTACTCGACTTAGCGCGGGACGCGGACGTGCTGCTGTCCGAGGCGACGTGGACGCACTCCGAGGACCGGCCGGCGGGCAGGCACCTGTCGGGCGTGCAGGCGGGGCGGGTGGCGGCCGAGGCCGGGGTCGGGCGGTTGCTGCTCACGCACATCGCGCCGTGGACCGACCGGGACGCCGTGCTGGCCGAGGCCCGGGGGCAGTTCCGCGGTCCGGTGGACGCGGTCGCCCAGGGCGACGCGTACGTGGTTGACGAGTCGGACGTCCGGGTAATCGGCGGCCATGGCAACTGATGTCGTCGAGCTGATCCTGGCGGACCACCGCAAGTTCGAGGAGCTGTTCCGCGCGTTGCGCGACCGCGAGTCGGACCGGGCGACGTTGTTGAGCGAGCTGGCGGCGCTGCTCGTGGCGCACGCCGAGGCCGAGGAGTCCGAGGTGTACCCGGCGCTCAAGCGGTACAAGGAGGTCGACAACGACGAGGTCGACCACGGGGCCGAGGAGCACGCCGAGGGCCACCAGGCGCTGCTGGCGTTGATGGAGGTGGGCGACACCGCGTCCGAGGAGTGGGAGGACAAGCTGGAGGAGTTGGTCCAGGCGCTCAACCACCACGTGGACGAGGAGGAGCGCACGATCCTCAACGACGCGCGGTCGGAGGTGCCCGACGAGCGGCGGGAGGAGCTGGGTCGGCTGTTCGCCGAGATCCGGCAGAGCCGGTTGGACGACAACTGCGGCGACCTCGACTACGTGCGCAAGATCGCAGCGGCCACGGAGGATCGGATCGACTAACGTCGATCGGGTGTCGAACGTCGAGGTGCGTCGGGTCGGTCAGCACGAGTTCGTGGCCACGAACGACCGGGGCGCGTCGGTGCGCGTCGGCCGCAAGGGGGCCGAGGGGTCGTTCTCGCCGGTGGAGCTGCTGCTCGCGGCGGCGGCGGGGTGCGCGGTCGTGACGGCGGAGACGCTGATCACCCGCCGAGTGGACGGCGACCTGGTGGCGCGTGCGGACGACGTCCGTTCGGTGACGGGGCACGAGCTGACGAGCGTGCCGGTCACCGTGGACTACGACGTCTCGCAGCTGAGCGCCGAGGACCGCGCGGCCCTGGAAGCCGCCGTCCGCCGCGCGATCGACCAGCTGTGCACCGTGACCCGCACCCTGAAGTCCTTCCCCACCACCCCTCTCCACCTCCCCACCCCCTCGTGAGTCCAACCTCCAGGTCGCGTGTGTCCTACGTCCAGGTCGCGTGTGTCCTACGTCCAGAACGCGAGAGTCCAACGCTCAGAACACCCGAATTCAACGCTCAGAACAGTGGATCTTGTTCTGAACGCTCAACTCGGGGTGCCTGAACGTAGGACTCTCGCGTTCCGAACGTAGGACACACGCGTTCTGGAGGTAGGACACGCGGGGGTCAGGTGGCGATGCCGGTCCAGACGGCGGTGGAGCCGCTGTGGCCGATGCGGACGGTCTGGACGGTGGCGGCGGCGCCGGCGGCGATCACCAGGACCGCCACGACGACGGCGATCCGGCGCCACGTCCGCGGCACGGCGGGGTCGTCCGCGGCGGCGGCGCGTTCGCGGTCGGCGAGGCGGCCGGCGACCAGCAGCGCCACGACCACCACCCCGAACCCGAGCGCGAACGGCAGCAGGTCGTTGCCCAGGTCGGCGTGCCGCGCGATCAACGGGTTGTCCAGCGACGCCATCCGGGCGTACAGCTGGTCACCCGCCCACTGCGCCAACGGCACCGAGCCGACGCCCAGCAGCGTCACGCCCAGCAGCGGCCACGCGTACCGCTGCCGCCACCGCGGCACCACGGCGAGCGCCGCCGCGCCGACCGACGCCAGCGGCAGGAGCACCACCACCGCGTGGACCAGCAACGGGTGCGCGGGGAGACCGAAGATCGTCACCAGGTCGTTCGCGAGTGCCATGCCTCTCCCTACGCCGGTGGGTTGCCCCCGGGTTCAGCGACATAGGGTAGTGCCGTGCTGAGGACCGATGGCAGGAACGACGACGTACTGCGCGACATCCGGATCACCCGCGGCTTCCAGCAGTGGCCCGCCGGGTCGGTGCTGATCGAGTTCGGCAACACGCGGGTGCTGTGCGCGGCCAGCGTGACCGAGGGCGTGCCGCGGTGGCGGTCCGGCTCCGGTCTCGGCTGGGTGACCGCCGAATACGCGATGCTCCCCTCCGCCACCCACACCCGCAGTGACCGCGAGTCGGTGAAAGGCCGGATCGGCGGTCGCACGCACGAGATCAGCCGCCTGATCGGGCGATCCCTGCGCGCGTGCATCGACCTCGCCGCCCTCGGCGAGAACACGATCGTGATCGACTGCGACGTCATCCAGGCCGACGGCGGCACCCGCACCGCCGCCATCACCGGCGCGTACGTCGCCCTGGCCGACGCCGTCACCTGGCTGGGCGCGGCGAACCGCCTGGCCGACCCCCAGCCGCTGTCGTGCGCCGTGTCGGCGGTGTCGGTCGGCGTCGTGGACGGCCGCGTGCGCCTCGACCTCCCCTACGAGGAGGACTCGCGCGCCGAGGTCGACATGAACGTCGTCGCCACGGACGCCGGCACGCTCATCGAGGTGCAGGGCACCGGCGAGGGCGCGACCTTCGCCCGGTCGACGCTGGACAAGATGCTCGACCTGGCCCTGGAGGGCTGCGCCCAGCTCAACCGCATCCAGGCCGAGGCGCTGGCCCTGCCCTACCCCGGCGTCCTGCCCGAGCCGAAGGCGAGGAAGAAGTGAAGCTCCTGCTGGCCTCGCGCAACAAGAAGAAGCTCGGCGAACTGCGCCGCATCCTGCTGGCCGAAGGGCTGGAGGGCATCGAGGTCCTGGGCCTGGACGACGTGCCGCCGTTCCCGGAGGCCCCGGAGACCGACCCGACGTTCGAGGGCAACGCCCTGGCCAAGGCCCGTGACGCGTTCAACGCCACCGGCCTGCCCTCGGTCGCGGACGACTCCGGCATCGCCATCGACGCGCTCAACGGCATGCCGGGCGTGCTGTCGGCGCGGTGGTCCGGCCGGCACGGGGACGACCAGGCCAACCTGGACCTGGTGCTGGGCCAGCTCCGCGACGTCCCGGACGAGCGGCGCGGCGCGGCCTTCGTCTGCACGGCCGCGTTCGTGTCGGGCACGGCGGACGACGTCGTGGTGCGCGGCGAGTGGCGCGGCACGATCACCCGCGAGCCGGCCGGCGAGAACGGCTTCGGCTACGACCCGATCTTCCGACCGGAGGGCCACGAGGTCACCTCGGCCGAGCTGTCCCCGGACGAGAAGGACGCCCTCTCCCACCGCGGCCGGGCCCTGCGCCTGCTCCTGCCGCACCTGCGCCGACTGGCCGGCTGACCGACCCGGGCGGTGCCCTCCCGCCGCGGGAGGGCACCGGACCGTGATCAGGCGGGCAGCTCGCGCAGCAGCTTGGCCACGTGGCCGGTCGCGCGGACGTTGTACATGGCCTTCCTGATCCGGCCCTCGGGGTCGACCAGGAACGTCGAGCGGATCACGCCCAGCACCGTCCGGCCGTAGTTCTGCTTCTCCCCGTACGCGCCCCACTCGGCCAGCACCTTGCGGTCCACGTCCGACAGCAGCGGGAAGTTCAGGCCCTCGGCGGCGGCGAACTTCGCGAGCTTCTCCGGCTTGTCCGGCGAGATGCCGACCACGTCGTAGCCCGACGACGCGAGGTCGCCGAGGCTGTCGCGGAAGTCGCACGCCTGCTTGGTGCAGCCCGGCGTGCCCGCGGCCGGGTAGAAGTAGACGACCACGGAGCGGCCGAGGTAGTCGGAGAGCGAGACGGGCTTCCCCTCGCTGTCGGGCAGCGTGAACGCCGGGGCCTGATCGCCCGGTTCCAGGCGCTTCTGCTCGGTCATGGCGCAGACGCTACAAGGTCAGGCGACGCCCTCGAACGTCGCGCTGGGCTCCTGGTTCGCGCCGTTCGGCTCGACCACGAGCTGGAGCCGCACCGGGTCCGCGGGCACCGCGAACGCCATCGTGAGCACGGTCTCCGCGCCGGGCGCGACCTCCTCGACCGCGGCCCCGGCGCCGTTGAGGCCCTGCACGGAGTCGCGCACCTCGGCCACCGGCGCGCCGTCGACCAGCGCGTGCACGGACAGCTGGCTGGTGCGGTAGGCGGCCTTCGTGCCGTTGACCACGGTCAGCGTGAACACGGCGGCGCGGGGCGACTGCGGGAACGACGTGTCGCTCGGCTTGAGCGAGGACGGGGCCGACACGGTGACCGCCATGCCGTTGGCCCACACCCGCTGCGTGCCGAAGGGGGTGAACCCCGAGGACGACGGGGCGTCGTTGCGCTGATCGGCCACCGCGGAGGGCCCGGGAGGCGTGGTGGACATGTCCGGGTGGTCCGCACATCCCGCCATTGCCAGGCCGAGGCACACGCCGACGGCCAGTCTGGCGAACTTCACGAACCTCCCCTTCCCGCCCCGGCGGTGGGCTTGAGTGCGACTGCCACCACCATGACGGTGCGGAGGGGTGCCGGGTGACCGATCCAGGGCCTTGATTCGCACCTGGTGCCTGCCTGTGGCCAAGCCGTGATGACGCACGGCTGCCCGCGTGGGCGGCGCCACACCTGGCGGCGCCCACGCGGGTCGGCGGCGGCCGAGCCGGACGATCGCTCGTCCGGAGTTTGGGGAGCGCGTCGGGGGGCGTGCGCGCTCCACTACGATCATCGCGGGCCGTGGCGGAACCGCTACACCTCTACTTCAGTCTTCACCCGTTCGGATGAATCCCGACCGGTCGAACGCCCGGCGATGTCCGCCAGGAGTTCGTAAGACCTCAGCCGGTCCGCCTGCTCGGCGACCATCGTCGTCACCATCAGCTCATCGGCCAGCGTGTCCTCCAGCAGGCGCTCCAGCTGCGCTTCGACGGTCTTCGGCGAGCCGATGACCTGGGACGCGATCCGGTCCTCGAAGATCAGCCGTTCGAGGTCGTTGTAGTGGTAGTCGGCGGCCTCCTGGGTGGTGGGCACCGGGGCGGGCCGCCCGTTGCGCAGCTGCACCCACGCCAGCGCGCCCGGACCGGCGAGCCGCAGGGCCTCCTCGTCGGTGTCCGCCACGATCACCGACGCGCAGACCACCGCGTACGGCTCGGCCAGCCGCTCGGAGGGGCGGAACCGGTCGCGGTACAGCGCCAGCGCGGGCAGCGTGTTCTCCGCGCTGAAGTGGTGGGCGAACGCGAACGGCAGCCCGAGCAGACCCGCGACCTGCGCGCTGTACCCGCTCGACCCGAGCAGGAACACGTCCGGCTTGTTGCCCGGCGCGGGCATCGCGGTGAGCTGCTCGGTGCCGTCGAAGTAGCCGTTCAGCTCGCTGAGCTGCTGCGGGAAGTCGTCGACCGACAGCGGGCCGGTGGTCCGGCGCAACGCCTGCGCGGTGCGCGGGTCCGTGCCGGGCGCGCGGCCGATGCCGAGGTCGATCCGGCCGGGGTGCAGGGCGGACAGCGTGCCGAACTGCTCGGCCACGACCAGCGGCGGGTGGTTGGGCAGCATCACGCCGCCGGAGCCGACGCGCAGCGTGGTGGTGGCGTCGGCGACGTGGCCGATGAGGATCGCGGGGGAGGAGCTGGCGACACCGGGCATGTTGTGGTGCTCGGCCAGCCAGAACCGGGTGAAGCCGAGCCGTTCGACGTGCTGGGCCAGCTCGCGCGTGTGCTGCAGCGCGGTGCGCGTGTCGGTCGCCGTGGTGACCGTGGCGAGGTCGAGGGCGGACAGCGGCACGTCGTGGAGTCGACTCATGACTCCGACCAACGCCGAACGGCCCGTGCGCCTTCCGGGTGTGACCGTAACGACACCGGGAAGTGACCCGCGGCCCGCCGGCGTTGGTCGAGGTGTGGACGTCGTGGTGATCGGTGCGGGTCAGGCGGGGTTGTCCGCCGCCTACTTCCTCGGCCGCGCGGGCCTGGACCACGTCGTGCTGGACGCCGACGCCGGACCGGGCGGCGCGTGGCGGCACCGCTGGCCGACGCTGCGCATGGCGACCGTGCACGGCATCCACGACCTGCCGGGCATGCCGTTCGCCGAGCCGGACCCGGCCGCGCCCGCCAACGAGGTGCTGCCCGCCTACTTCGCCGACTTCGAGCGCCGCAACGGCATCGAGGTGCGCCGGCCCGTGCGCGTGCACGCCGTCCGCGACCTCGGCGACCTGCTGCGGGTCGAGACCGACCACGGCGCCTGGGAGGCGAACGCCCTGGTCAACGCCACCGGCACGTGGACGCGCCCGTTCTGGCCGCGCTACCCGGGCCAGGAGCTGTTCGCCGGCCGGCAACTGCACTCGTCGCAGTACCGGGGCCCGGAGGAGTTCGCCGGTCTGCGCGTGGTCGTCGTGGGCGGCGGCACGTCCGCCGTGCAGCAGTTGCTGGAGATCGCCCCGCACGCCGCCGCGACCACCTGGGTGACCCGCCGCGAGCCCGAGTTCTCCGACCGGCCGTTCACGCCGGAACTGGGCCGTGCCGCGGTGGCCAAGGTGGACGACCGCGTCCGCCGGGGCCTGCCGCCGCGCAGCGTGGTCAGCGTGACCGGGCTGAGCCTCACCCCGGCCGTGCGCGAAGGGCTCGCGACGGGCGCGCTCGCCCGCCGCCCGATGTTCGAGCGGCTCACCGAGGACGGCGTGACCTGGGCCGACGGCACGCACGAGCCCGCCGACGCCGTGCTGTGGGCGACGGGCTTCCGCGCCGCGCTCGACCACCTCGCCCCGCTGCGCCTGCGCGGACCGGGCGGCGGCATCCGGCTCGACGGCACCCGGGTCGTCGCCGACCCGCGCGTGCACCTGGTCGGCTACGGCCCCTCGGCCAGCACGGTCGGCGCCACCCGGGCCGGTCGGGCGGCGGCCCGGGAGATCAAGGCGTCGCTGTCCCGCCGACGGGCCGCCTGACCAGCCGCGACGCCTTCTGGAGGAGCAGGTTCGCGCCGACGCCCAGCTTGTACCGCAGCACGTCGAACCGGCCCACGTTGCGCCGGGCCAGGAAGTCCCGGGTGGCCTCCGCGTCGAAGAACCACGGGAACAGCGACGACGGGTCGTTGAACCCCTCCCAGAGCTGCTCGCCGATGTCCTCCCGGCGTGACGCGGCCAGCATGACCGTCTTCTGCTCGTCGGTCAGCGGCGCGAGCAGCCCGTTGGAGAACTCGCTGGTGTAGCAGCCGCGCTCCCACCACTCGTCGAACCGCTCGGTCAGCCACGCCGCGGTGAACGGGCCCTCGTGCGCGGCCAGCTCGTCGGCGAAGAACCGGGCCATCCGGGTGGCGTTGTTCGCGCCCTGCCCGGCCAGCGGGTCGTTGAGCACGACCGCGTCGCCCAGGCCCAGCACGTGCCGCCCGGACGGCAGCACGGCCACCGGCTTGCGCACCACGGGCACGATCTCGCCCTTGACCCAGGTCACGGGACTGGTGGCGCGGGCGGGCCGCAGGAACGCCGACTCGTGCGGGAACACGTCGTCCACCACGGCCTTGAGCACCTCCAGGCCCTCGTCGGCCGAGGTCACGTCGCCGAACAGGTCGGCGCGACCACCCCGCGCGGCCTCCACCACGACGCTGCGCGACTCGCCGACGTCCTTGTCGAAGAACGGGACCCAGAACACCTCCAGCGTGCCCGGCAGGTACGAGAACACCCCTTCCGCGTGCTCGGGCCGCGCGGCCAGGTCGTAGCCGTGGATGTTCAGCATGAACAGGCTGCGCTGCGGCTCGGAGTGCACCGACCGCGCCGGGTCCCGCTCGAACAGGCCGGCCAGGGACCTGTGCCCGGCCGTCACGACCACCAGGTCGTGCGTCGCGGCCAGCCGGTCCAGGTCGTCCACGCCGACCGCGCCGAGCACCACCGACGCGCCGCGCCGCTGCACCTCGCGCAGCCCGGCGGAGAACTTCAACCGCTGGTCCACCGCGAGCGCGGGCTTGCGCAGCGGCGCGTCCACGGAGAACGCGACCGCCCGGTCGTCCGTGAACAGGTCGAGGTGGATGCGGCGCATCCGGGGCGCCTCGGGCCAGAAGTCGAGGCCCAGCTCGGCCTCGTATTCGACCTGGTCGCCGAACAGGCACGCGGTCGGCCGGCCGCCGTCATCCAAGTGGTCGTCCGCCGACCGGTCGGAGTAGAGGGTGACCCGCCATCCGGCGCGCAGGAGCGCCGCCGACAACACCAGACCCGCCTGACCTGCGCCGATGACCGCTATTGTCGCCACGCTTCCGATCCTGGGCAGCAGGGTCTGCGATCGCCAATAGCACGATCGGGTCGTCTAGCCTCGATCAGGTGCACAGGGGGTTGCGCGTCGTTGCCGGACTGTTGCTCGGCTTCGGATCGGCGCTGGTTGATCTCTTCGCGGTGGTGTTCACCCGGAAGGCGGCGGTCGCCGTCGCCGGGCTGGAACGCCGCCGGCTGCGGGCGTTCCTCGGCATCGACAGCGCCGAGCCGACCCGCGGGCAGGCCGTGCGCTACCTCGCCGTGCGCGCGCCGGTCGGCCTGTTCGGCGGGTTCGTGCTGGCCTGGCTGTTCTACGGGCTCGCCATGGGCGTGATCGTGGTGTACCGGCTGATCGCGGGCGGCCCGACCAGCGGGCTGGACCGGTCCGACAACTGGACCGACTTCCTGCTGACCGGGCTGCTCGGCCTGGTCCTGCTCTACATCGAGGTCCAGGGCATCATCGGCGTGGTCGCGCTGGAGGGCAGGGTGGCCCGGCGCTGGCTCGGCCCGAGCGAGGCGGAGCTGCTGCGCCTGCGCATCGACGAGCTGGCCGCGAGCCGGGCGGGCATCGTGGCGGCGGTGGACGCCGAACGGCGGCGCATCGAGCGGGACCTGCACGACGGCGTGCAGCAGCGGTTGGTCGCGCTCGGCATGCTGCTCGGCCGGGCCCGCCGCCACCCCGACCACGCCCACGACCTGCTCGCCCAGGCGCACGAGGAGTCCCGGCACGTGCTGGAGGACCTGCGCGAGGTGGCGTGGCGGGTGTACCCGGCGGCGCTGGACTCGCTGGGCCTGGCCGAGGCGTTGGAGGCGGTGGCCGACCGCTCCGCCATCCCGGTGCGGATCCGCTGCGCGCCCCTGGACGCCGCGCCGGCGGTGGAGACCGCGGTGTACTTCGTGGTGTGCGAGGCGGTGACCAACGCGGCCAAGCACTCGGGTGCGAGCATGATCGGCGTGGACATCACCGAGGAGGCGGGCGCGGTGCGCGTGCGGGTCGAGGACGACGGCGTCGGGGGCGCGGACCCGGCGGGCGGCGGGCTGGCCGGCCTGTCCCGGCGGGTGCTCGCGCTGGACGGGACGTTCGACGTGACCAGCCCCGCCGGCGGTCCGACGGTGATCACCGCGGAGGTCCCGTGCGGGTGATCCTGGCCGAGGACTCGACGCTGCTGCGCGAGGGCCTGGTGCGGCTGCTGGTCGAGGAGGGCCACGAGGTGGTGGCCGCCGTAGGTGACGCGGAAGCGCTGGTCAGCTCGGTGGCGGCGCACCGGCCGGACGTCGTGGTGACCGACGTGCGGATGCCGCCGACGCACTCCGACGAGGGCCTCAAGGCGGCGCTGGAGATCCGCCGGAGGTTCCCCGGCGTCGGCGTGCTGGTGCTGTCGCAGTACGTCGAGCAGCGCTACGCCGTCGACCTGCTCACCGAGCACGCCGACGGCGTGGGCTACCTGCTCAAGGACCGCGTGGTCCAGGTGGAGGAGTTCCTGGACGCGCTGCGCCGGGTCGGCGCGGGCGACGTGGCGTTCGACCCGGAGGTGGTGCGGCGGCTGCTGGCGCGCAGCGCCCACCCGCTGGACGTGCTCACCGAACGGGAGCGCCAGGTGCTGGCGCACATGGCCGAGGGCCACACGAACACCGCGATCGCGTCCCGCCTGCACGTCTCGCGCAGCGCGGTGGAGAAGCACATCAACTCGATCTTCGACAAGCTCGGGCTGTCCGACGTGGACGGCTACAGCAGGCGGGTGCTGGCGATCCTGCGCTACCTGCGGGCCTGATCGGGCTCCCGGTCGTCGGACTTCTTCCGCTGCGACACGCGGGACACCACGAACCACACCACGACCAGCGCCACCAGCCCGAGCACGACCTTCGTCACGATGCCCATGTACTGCTCGACCAGGTGGTAGTTCGCGCCCAGCACGTACCCGGCGATGATCAGCGCGGAGTTCCAGATCAGGCTGCCCGCCGCCGTGAGCAGCAGGAACCCGGGCAGCGGCATGCGCTCGACGCCCGCCGGGATGGAGATCAGGCTGCGGAAGATCGGCACCATCCGGCCGAAGAAGACGGTGGCCCGGCCGTGCCGGGCGAACCACTCCTCGGTCTTGTCCACATCGGACACCTTGACCAGCGGCATCCGCTGCGCGATGGCCCGGATCCGGTCACGGCCGAGCAGCGCGCCCAGGTAGTACAGGGCGAGCGCGCCGGCGACCGAACCCGTGGTGGTCCACAGGATCGCGGCGACCAGGCTCATCTTGCCCTGGCTGGCGGTGAAGCCCGCCATCGGCAGGAACAGCTCGCTGGGCAGGGGAGGGAACAGGTTCTCCAGCGCGATCGCGATCCCGGCGCCCGGTGCGCCGAGCGTTTCCATCAGGTCCGTTACCCACGAGACGACATCCATGATCTCCAAGTTACGAACGCGCCGGTGGCGCCACCATGAAGCCGACCTCACAACGGGGTGGGGAAAACCCCAGTGCGGCGGGTCAGCGCGCGGCGTGCGCGGCCAGGCCGCGGGCGTACCGCGTGATCACGGCCTGGAGCACCAGGCGGTAGAGCCACCCCGTGCCCGGGGCCTTCGGCCGGAACGACGAGTGCCAGTGGATCGCCGTCCCGGCGCCGTCCGGCGCGAGGTCGACGAACGCCTGGTAGTCGCGAATGGCGAGGCCCGACAGCAGGACGTAGCCCACCCGCCGGTTCGGCGTCAGTTCGACGACCTCCTCCCTCGTGAGGGCCTTGCGGCCTTTGTTCTCGAATACCCGGATCTCGCCGACGCCATACGCGTCACCCGCGCGCTCCCGTTCGTACCGCACGACCGGCGACCAGTCCGGCCACGTCGAGCTGTCCGCGAGCAGGCGGTAAACGCGATCCGGGGGCGCGGAGCTGCGCACCTTGACGTCCACTCTCTGTACCATGTGGTACATGTACCATTCGGTACATGACGGGACAAGGGGAGGCCCGGGAGCGCCTGCTCGCGGCCGTGGTGGAGCACCTGGCCGCGCACGGGCTGGGTGACGCGAGCCTGCGCCGGCTGGCCGAGGCGGTGGGCACAAGCCACCGGATGCTGATCTACCACTTCGGCTCGATGGAGGGGCTGCTGGTGGAGGTGGTGCGGGCGGTGGAGGCGCGGCAGCGCGCCGTGCTCGCGTCCCTGCCGGCCGACGACCCGGCCGAGGCCGCGCGGGCGTTCTGGCGGACGCTCGTGGACCCGTCCCTGCGCGCGCACGAGCGGCTGTTCTTCGAGCTGTACGGCCAGGCCGTCCAGGGCCGTCCCGGCACCACGCACCTGCTGGACGGCATCGTCACCGACTGGCTGGAGCCGGTGGCCGCCCTGGAACGCGCCCGCGGCCACGCGCCCGAAGTCGCCGCCGCCCGCGCCCGCCTGGGCCTGGCCGTGACCAGGGGCCTGCTGCTGGACCTGGTGGCGACCGGCGACGAAGCCGCCGTGACCGCCGCCATGGACCACTTCATCACCCTGATGACCACCTGACCCTCCCGCGCCCACCCCCCAACCCGCGCGTGTCCTACCTCCAGAACGCGCGTGTCCTACCTTCACGTCGCGTGTGTCCTACGTTCGCGTCGCGTGAGTCCTACGTTCGGAACACCCGAGTTCAACGTTCAGGACACCGCCGCTCGTCCTGAGCGTTCAACTCGGGGTGCCTGAACGTTGGACTCTCGCGTTCTCAACGTTGGACACGCGCGTTCTGGAGGTAGGACACGCGGGAAGTAGGGTGCGGTGGTGTGAAGCGGGTTCCGGTGATCGTGGTGGCGGGGTTCCTCGGGTCCGGCAAGACGACGTTGCTCAACCACCTGCTCGGCGGCAGCCGCGGCACCCGGATCGGTGTGGTCGTCAACGACTTCGGCGCGATCGGCATCGACGCGATGAGCGTGGCCGGGCAGGTCGACTCGACCGTCTCGCTGAGCAACGGCTGCCTGTGCTGCGCGGTCGACGTGAGCGAACTCGACGCGATGCTGGCCAAACTGGACTCCCAGGTCGACGTCATCGTGATCGAGGCGAGCGGCCTGGCCGAGCCGCAGGCCATGGCACGGATGGTGCTCGCGAGCGAGAACCCGCGCCTGACCTACGGCGGCCTGGTGCTGCTGGTCGACGCGGCCGAGTTCCCGGACGACCTGGCCCGGCACCTGCGCGTGGCGGACCTCGTGGTGCTGAACAAGGTGGACCGCGTCGGCGACCCCGAGGCGCCGGCCGCCGAGATCGACCGCCTCAAGCCCGGCGTGCCGGTCGTCCGGTCGTCGTTCGGCCGCGTCGACCCGGCCCTCCTCTTCGACCCGCGGCCACGCGAGCGGCACGGCCAACTGTCCTTCGAGGACCTGCTGGACGAAGAGCACGACCACGTGCGCTACGACAGCGTGGAGTTCACCGGCGGGGCGATGGACCCGGTGCGGCTCATGGCGTTCCTCGACGCACGCCCCAAGGGCCTGTACCGGATCAAGGGCTTCGTGCGGTTCGACGTGCCCGGCCACCGGCAGCGGTTCGGCCTGCACACGGTGGGCGCGTTCCTCCGGTTCGAACGCTCCGCGTGGCCCGGCCCGCGCCGCACCGAGCTGGTGCTCATCGGCACGGGCCTGGACGTCGCGGCGATCCGCGCCGACCTCGCCGCCTGCGAGCAGTCGTCCGCAGTGGACCCACAGTCGATGCTCGAAGTCCTGCGCTACACGGCCTGACCGGAGCGCCCTCGGCGAGGACGCCGAGGGCCACCGGTGACGTGGGCCCGGAGAGACTCGAACTCTCACTGGCACGGACCTAAACCGTGTGCCTCTGCCAATTGGGCTACGAGCCCGTCACCGCCAGCTTATCGGCAGGGCTCGCCGTCCCCGATCCGAGGGACGCCCACGCCCGCCGTGACGGGCGACGGGGCCGGACGGTGGCCCCGGGACTCGCCCAACCGGACCGGAACAGTGTTATAAAAGCGGTCACGGCCGGTCTCGTCAACGCGGCCGCGGCCGCTCATCTACGGTTGTGGCCAAGGTGCAGCAAGGAGGAGATGTGGCTCGCGATCCCGACACCATCCAGCGTGAGATCGAGCAGGCTCGCGACGCGCTGGCCGCGACGCTCGACGAGCTGGGGACGAGGGCGAATCCCCAGCGCTTCGTCGAGTCGGGCAAGGAAAGCGTGCGCGCGAAGCTCGACGAACCCAAGATCCGGTACTCGCTCATCGCGGTGGCCGTGCTCGTCGGGTTCGCCTTGCTGCGCAAGCTGTTCCGCTGAGGTCGCCTACTGCCCCTTGGCGACGAGGGGCAGCAGGACCTGCTCCACCACGCGGTCGACGAACGGCAGGTCGATCGGGTCACCGGTGAGCATCAACCGGTAGATCAGGGCCGCGCCCGCGAGTTCGACGGCCATCCCGCGCGGCGCGTCGTCACGCAGCTCGCCGCGCTCGTCGGCGCGCTCCAGGATGCGGCGCAGCACGTCGCGCTGGGCGGTCAGGAACGTCTCGCGGAAGGCGGCGGCCAGCTCGGGCTCGTGCGGCAGCTCGCCGACGAGCGCCTGCGCCGCCTTGCCGATCGGGCCGGACAGGAACGCGGCGAACGCGCTCAGGAACTCCCTCAGGTCGCCGGCGAGCGAACCGGTGTCCGGCTCGGCCAGGTTCTGCTGCGCCAGCTGCGTGCACGTGTCGATCACCAGGTCGAGCTTCGACTCCCACCGCCGGTAGATGGTCGCCTTGCCCGCACGGGCGCGCGCCGCGACGGCGTCCATCGTCAGCGCGCGGTAGCCGACTTCGGCCATCACCTCCAACGCCGCCTGCCGCAACGCGTCGTCCCGGCTGGCGTCTCTCGGTCTGCCCCGCTGCGGGGTCCTGGTCGCCCCGCTGTACACCGGTGTGGCCATCTCGCGCTCCTGTCGCCTTTGGCCGGACATCCTAGGCCGGTGTCGCCGGGAATCCGGCTTCCATCAACGGCCGATGCGTGGTGCTGCTTCGGTTTCACCCCGTCGGTGGTGGTGCGAGGCCCGCACGGGTGTGCAGGTAGGCGACCGAGAAGGCGAGCGCGTCGCCGTCCAGCAGGTGCACGACGGCGCGGTCGCGCCGACCGGGCGCGATCTCGTCCACGAGTTGGTCGGCCGCGAGCCGCGCGGCGATGAGGCCCGGTGCGGTCGCGTCCAGTTCCTTGCCGCCCGCGCGCACGGTGACCGCCCAGTCGTCACCGTCGCGTCGGTAGTTCGCGGTTATGGGAAGTGTGGTCATGCCTCGGCCTTCCGTCGGGCGACCGCCGGCGCGTCACCCGAATGGCGCAACCTCGCAATCATGCACGCACCGTACACGTTCGGTAACGCCATGCTGTAGGCGGGCGATAGGCCGTTCGGAGCAATACTTTCGACCAGGAGGCCCCTACATGAGTCGTCGGATGAGCGTCGCGCTGTGCATGCTGCTCGGGTTGGTGGTGGTGCCGGGCGTCGCGGCGGCCGACCCGCCGTGGCGCGCGCCGGACGTGCCCGGCGTGGACCACGTCCGGGGCGACGTGTGCCCGGACCGGGGTGACGTCCCGTGCCACGGCACGACGTCCAACACCACGACCAAGACCACCGCCATCACCACGACCACGTCCGTCGGTCAGACCACGTCCACCGGGGCGACCACGACGACGACCGACGTCGCGGGCACGTCCGCGACCTCGACGACGTCCACCACGACGAACGTGGCCGGCACGTCGGCGACCTCGCGGACGTCGTCCGCGGTCACGTCGACCACCGGCGTGGGCGTCACGACCGGCACCGCGGCGTTGACGGTCACCGCGCCCGCCGACGCGCCGCCCCTGGTGTCCGCGTCCGCCGACCGCGCGTTGGCCGAGACGGGGGCCGCGCCCCTGTGGACGGGCGTCGGCGGGTTGGCCGTGCTGCTCGCGGGGGCGGTGCTGCTGCTGGTCGGCCGACGCCGTCGTGCGTGACGGGACCGCTCAGGTCGTGGTGGTGGTGAGCCGGCTGGCCACGCCCCGCCACACGACGTCCATCACGTAGGCCGTCGCGAGCGCGGGTCCCACCTCGGGCCTGCGCTCGCACCACAACGCCAGCCGTTCGGTCGAGCCCACCACGATCTCCGCGAACGCCTCGGCCTCGACCTCGTCCACGTCGGACTCGAAGCTCCCGATCACCGCCGCGATCAGGTCCGTCTGCTGCCGCCGGATCCCCTCGACCTCCTCCACGGCCGACGGCACGGTGATCGCCGCCTCCTGCCGCAGGAGCGCCCACGACTGCTTGTGCTCGGCGATGAACTCGAAGAACGCCAGGAGCCCGCGCCGCAGCACCTCCTCCGGGCCGTCCGCGCCCGTGATCGCCTGCTGCGTGCGGTCGAGCAGCTCCGTACGTGCCCGGTGGATGCAGCCGATGAGCAGGCCCTCCTTGGAGCCGAAGTACTCGTAGAGCATCGGCTTGGAGACCCCGACGCGTTCCGCGATCTCGTCCATCGACGCGGCCAGGTACCCCCGCTCGGCGAAGACGCCCTCGGCGATGTCGAGCATCTGCGCCTTGCGCTGGGCCTTGGGCATCCGCCTGCGGCGCGGCTCGGTCGTGGTCACAAGTCGAGACTACCGGAGGTAACTTACTTCGAGTAACCTACTCGGCGGTATGTACGGTGGACCGGGAGGAGACGGGCATGCACCGCGAGGTCAAGGTCCTGGTCGTCGGCACGGGTTTCTCCGGCCTGGGCATGGCGATCGAGCTGAAGCGCACCGGCGAGCGCGACTTCGTCGTGCTGGAGAAGGCGGACGACCTCGGCGGCACCTGGCGGGACAACTCCTACCCCGGCTGCGCGTGCGACGTCCCGTCCCACATGTACTCGTTCTCGTTCGAGCTGAACCCGCGCTGGTCGCGCATGTTCGCCCGGCAGCCGGAGATCTGGGACTACCTCAAGCGGGTGGCCGACAAGTACCGGCTGCGCGAGCACATCCGGTTCAACAGCAAGGTCGCCGGCGCGCGGTGGGACGAGGACGACAAGGTCTGGCACGTCACCGTGGAGAACGGCGACACGTACACGGCCAAGGCCGTGGTGGCGGGCGTGGGCGCGTTGCACATCCCGAACGTGCCGGTCCTGCCCGGCATCGAGGACTTCCGCGGCAAGGCGTTCCACTCGGCGCAGTGGGACCACGACTACGACCTGCGCGGCAAGAAGGTCGCGGTGGTGGGCACGGGCGCGTCCGCGATCCAGTTCGTGCCGCGGATCGCCGACGACGTGGAGCGGCTGACGGTGTTCCAGCGGACGCCGCCGTGGGTCATGCCCAAGATGGACCGGTCCATCGCCACGTGGGAGCAGAAGCTGTTCCGGGCGCTGCCGTTCACCCAGCGCCTGTACCGCGACTTCGTGTACTGGACGCGGGAGTCGAGCGCGCTCGGGTTCGCGGTGAACCCGAAGATCATGGAGTTCGCGCAGAACATCGCGCGGCGGCACATGCGCGCCCAGGTGCCGGACCCGGAGCTGCGGGCCAAGCTGACCCCCGACTACACGATGGGGTGCAAGCGGGTGCTGATCAGCAACGACTACTACCCGGCGCTGACCAAGCCGAACGTGGACCTGGTGACCGACGGCATCGCCGAGGTGCGGGCGAACTCCGTCGTCGACCGCGCGGGCGTCGAGCACGAGGTGGACGTGATCATCTACGGCACGGGGTTCCACGTGGTCGACTCGTTCGACTACCTGGACATCGCTGGCAAGGGTGGCGTCGACCTGGCCAAGCAGTGGCGGGAGCGGGGGATCGAGACCTACTACGGCATCACCGTCTCGGGCTTCCCGAACCTGTTCTTCCTGCTCGGCCCGAACACCGGCCTGGGGCACAACTCGGTGGTGTTCATGATCGAGTCGCAGATCCGGTACGTCCGGCAGTGCCTGGAGCTGCTCGACCGCCACGGCGCGGACGAGCTGGACGTGCGGCCGGACGTGCAGGCGCGGTTCAACCGGCAGTTGCGGCGCAAGCTGTCCAAGGGCGTGTGGACGGAAGGCGGGTGCAAGAGCTGGTACCTCGACGCGCAGGGCGTCAACCGCACCGTCTGGCCGGGCTTCACCTGGCGCTACTGGATGCGCACCAAGTCCGTCCGCGCCGAGGACTACACCCTCGCCCGGGCGCGCCGCACCCGCGTCCCGGCCTGACCCGAACGCTCAACTCGGGTGTCCCGAACGTAGGACACGCCTGTTCCGGACGTAGGACACGCTTGGACTCTCGCGTGTGTCCTACGTTCGGAACGCGTGTGTCCTACGTTCGGAACGGGTGAGTTGAGCGTTCAGAGCGGGACGCCGGCGGCCTTGGCGCGTTCGGCGCGCAGGCGGGTCACGTCGGGCAGCTCCAGCGGGGCGGGCTTGACGCCCGTGGCCCACTCGATCAGCAGGTCGGCGATCTGCGGGTTGCGCGGCAGCACGGGACCGTGCAGGTACGTGCACAGGATCCGGCCCTGCACCGCGCCCTCCACCGAACCGTCGTTGCCCGTGCCCACCTTCACGTGCGCCAACGGCCGCGCCGACGGTCCGAGCACGGTCCGGCCCTGGTGGTTCTCGAACCCGGTCAGCAGGCCCTCGAACAGCCCGTCGGCGGGCGTGGCGATGACCTCGCCGATGGCGCGGCTGCCACCGGCGTGCGAGGTCGAGTCGATCAGCCCGAGACCGGGGTGCGTCACCTGGTCGGCCCGGGTGAACGACTCGCCGAAGATCTGGATCCCCGCGCACACGCCGAGGATCACCGCGCCGCGCGCCGCCGCCCGCTGCATGCCGGGGTGGTCGCGCAGGTGCCGCACGGCCAGCGTCTGCGCCGTGTCCTCGCCGCCGCCGACCACGTAGATGTCGCACGACTCGGGCACCGGCTCGCCGAACCGGATGTTGACGATCTCGGCGGAGATGCCCCGCCACGTCATCCGCTTCTCCAGCACGACGGCGTTGCCGAAGTCGCCGTACGTGCCCAGCAGGTCGGGCAGCACGAGCGCGATCTGGACCTTGCTGGTGCTCACTGGGCGGCCCTCGCGTTCAGGTCGCGGAATGCGGTGTAGTTGGCGATCACCTCGACCGGTCCCGGCGGCATGGCGTCGATCGCCTGCAGCGGGTCCGGCACGATCGTGTGCTCGACCTCGGCGTACGTCAGCCGCACGGCCAGGTCCGTCGCCCGCTCGCCGGACGCGATCACCTGCCGCCCGCGCAGCCGCTCGAACGGCACGTCCCACAGCCACGACAGGTCGCGCCCGTCGGCCTCCTGCGCGTTGATCACCAGCACGGCGGGGTGGTCGGCCTCGCGCACCACGGTCAGCGTCTCGCTCCACCCGGCCGGGTTCTTCGACAGCAGCAGCCGGGCCCGGTGCCCGGACCGCTGGATCGTCCGGTAGCGACCGGCCACGTTGGACACCGCGCGCAACCGCTGCACGGCCTCCTCCACCGGCACGCCCAGCGCCACCGCGGCGGCCGTGGCCATGACCGCGTTGGCCTGGTTGAACTTGCCGGGCAGCCGCAGCGACAGCTCCAGCTTCACGCCGTTCGGCGTGACCAGGTACCCGTCGCCGGTCACCCACTGCGGCCGCGGCCGGGCCAGGTCGCACCCGGTGCAGTGCCAGTGCTCGCCCTCCCAGCGGATGGGGTCGCCGCAGCGCGGGCACGAGGCCGCGTCGTTGTGCCAGCCCGTGCCGGTGGCCACCCACACCACGTTCGCCGAGTCGCGGGCCGCGGACGTCACCATGATGTCGTCGCAGTTGGCCACCACGACCCCGGTCACCGACGCCAGCGCCGTGCGCAGCGACCTCTCGATGGTGCGCACCTCGCCGACCCGGTCGAGCTGGTCGCGGCTGAGGTTGAGCAGCACCGCCACGGCGGGCGACGCGGCGCGCACGACCTCGGGGAAGTACCCCTCGTCGACCTCCAGCACCGCGTACGGCGCGTCGGGCTGCTTGGACAGCGCGGTCACGTGCCCGTCGGGCATGTTCGCGCCACCGTGGTTGGTGGCGACCTCGCCGAGGAACGACGTGGCGCGGCTGAGCATCATCGTGCTGGTCGTCTTGCCGTTGGTGCCGGTCACGAGCGCGACCGAACGGTTGGACGTCAAGTGCGCCAGCGCCTGCGGGTCGAGCTTCAGCGCGACCCGGCCGCCGATCATGCCGCCGGCGCCGAGACCCATCTTCTGCGACAGCTTGGAACTCATGTTGCCCAGTCGCACGGCCGCGGCGGTGCGCAGCGGCAGGCGGGCTGGGTCTGCACCTGGAGTGTTCGGCAACCGACTTCCCGGATCTGTCAGGGGAGGGGGATCCCCCGATGCTACCGGGGGCCGTGGTGCTCCAGTTCCCGCAGGGTCCGGATCAGGTCCACCGTGCTGAGCTGGCACAACTGGGCCATGTACTCCAGCGCGGGCAGGTCGAGGTGCACCTCGGGCGGCTGGCCGGGCACCAGGTGCGCGAGCCTGCCCTGCGCCCACCGGCGCAGCGGCATGAGCTGCGGTCGCGTGTCGGCGACGACCGTGGCCAGGTCCACCGAGAGGTGCCCGGCGGGGGCGTCGCCGAACACGCGTTCGTGCACCCGCGCCAGCACCTGGTGCGCGGGCACGCCGAGGGCGAGGCAGATCTCCACCAACCTGACCACCGAGCACTGGCGGGTGCCCAACTCGTACGTGGCCAACGTCTGCAGCGAGATGTCGCTCTGCAGCCGGCGGTTGAGCTCCTTGCGGGTCCATCCGCGCTGCTTGCGAAGGCTGCGGAGCTCATCACCGAGCACGCGCTGGTACGCCGCTGTGTCGATCTGCACCGTCGATCCTCCAGTCCGCCGGGGCCCCGACAGACCCCACGGAGATGGAAAGCGCGACGGGCCGATCGCTTACGCGGGTTGTCCGAATTATCGCCCGATCGGGCGAACCTAGTAGTACTTAGAGTAGAGTTTCATCGCTCCAAAGCGCTGGTGACACCGTTCTCCCGGGGGCCCAGGAAACGCGGGTCGGGCTTGGCGACGAGGCCGTCCCACATCGCCTTGGCCGCCGCGAAGCCCTCCCGGAAGTACCCGTAGGCGGTCGTGCTCGCCCATTGGGAGGTGTCGTGGCCGACCCCGGACGCGTCGATGCCCGCCGAACGGCACAGCGCCACCGCCCGGGGCAGGTGGAACTCCTGCGTCACGACGGTCGCCCGCTCCACGCCGAAGATCCGCTTCGCCCGCGTGCACGAGTCCCACGTGTCGAACCCCGCGTAATCGGCCACCACCACGTCCGCGGGCACGCCTCGGCCGATCAGGTACGTGCGCATCGCGGTCGGCTCGTCGTAGTCCGTCGTGCTGTTGTCCCCGCTGACCAGGAGCACCTGGACCTTGCCCCGCCGGTACAGGTCGGCCGCCACGTCCAGTCGGCCCGCGAGGAACGGCGTCGGCGTGCCCGCCCCGGTCAGGCCCGCGCCGAGCACGAGCGCGACCGGGGCGTCGGGCACGTCCGCCGCGTCGTGGCGGTAGGGCGCGCTGGCCGCCTGCACCCACACCGACGGCACGGCCGCCAGCACGGCCAGCGCGCCGAGCGCGACCAGCACCCGCTTCCAGCGCACCCGCTTGATGAAACTGCCCACGGCTCCCCCCGAGACGGTGTCAGTTGACGCAGCGCACCCCGTCCGCGGTGATGGGCGGCTCCGTCGTCGTCGTGCCGGCGCCCTGCTGCTGCCGCGCGCCGTCCAGGCCGACCAGCGGCGGTCCGGCGAGGGTCTGCGTGCCGGGGCCGGAGTAGTCCGCGCCCACGAACACGCGGACGTGCCCGGTCGGGATGGCGTCGTCCTGCTCGATCTCCAGCCCGCCCAGGGCGTCGGCGACCGCCTCCGCGCCGGCCTCGCCGCCGACGCCGTAGCGGACCACGGACGCGTCCATGGGCGAGGCGTTGTCCGCGCCGCCGTCGACGAACCTCTCGGCCACGAGCGCCTGGAGCACCCGGCCGGCCAGGCCCGGCGAGCCGGAGGCGTTGCGCACCTCGACGGTCACCGTCGCGTTGTCGATCGTCGGGGTGGTCGTGCCGGCCTGGGTCGGGTCGGCGCCGAGGTTCTTGAAGAACTTCTTCACCTCGCGCTCGTTGATCTCGATCGCGGTGCCGTCCTCGGGCGTCTGCAGCTCCGGGTTGCCGGTCGGGATCGTCTCGAACTTGAGGTTGCCGCCGGTCAGGTCCTTCATCTGGGTGGCGAACCGGAGCACGTTCCAGTCCTTGTCCAGCACGATGGACTTGGTCAGCGCGTCGATCAGGGAGCTGAGCTTGCCGGGGTCCGACAGCGTGCCGGCGGACAGGATCTGCTTGGCCAGGCCCGCCATGAACACCTGCTGGCGCACGATCCGGTCGAGGTCGCCGCGCAGCAGCCCGTACCGCTGCCGGACGAACGCGAGCGCCTCGCGGCCCTGGACCTTCTGCGGCCCGGCGGCGAAGTTCGCGCCCGACATGTCGTCGCGGGTGGCCTGGTTGAGGCACACGTCCACGCCGCCGACGGCCTTGGTGATCTCGTAGAACCCGACCAGGTTGATCTCGGCGTAGCGGTCGATGGTCACGCCGGTGAGGTTCTCGATGGTCTCGATGAGGTTGCGCGCGCCCGCCTGGCGCGACTGGACCTCCAGCTGGGCCGGGTCCTTGACGCCCTCGCGCTCCAGCTTCGCGATCGCGGCGTTCTTGCCGTACCCGTACGCCGAGTTGATCTTGTGCCGGCCGTAGCCGCCCGCGATCTGCACGTAGGAGTCGCGCGGGAACGAGACCGCGACGGCCTTGCCGCCGTCGTTGGGCACGTGCATCAGGATCAGCGTGTCGGTGTTCAGGCCGCCGTCGTTCTCGTTGCCCGCGTGCAGCTCGTTCAGGATCTCCTGGGGCAGCGGGTTGCCCTTCGAGTCGGTGCGGCTGTCCATGCCGACCATGAGGATGTCGACCGAGCCGTCGGCCGGCTTCTCGCCGCCGCCCTCGTCGCTGATCACGTCGGTGGTGGCGATGTCGTCGAGCAGCGTGTTGAGGTTCGCCCACGCGTAGCCGGTGCCCAGCAGCACGGCGGCCGAGAACAGCGCCAGGAGCGCGCGGCCGAAGATCGCGCCGCCGGTCGTCGGGCGCTCCGGCGGGCGGCGGCGCGGCGGGCCGGTGCGGCCGGCGGCAGGGCGCGGGCGCTGCCCGGCGGGCCGTGGCGACGCGGCGGCACGGCGCGCGTCGGCCGGTTGCCGGTCCCGGGGCGAGCGGCGGTCGTCGGGGGAGCGGCGGTCGTCGGGGGAGCGGCGCGGGTCGGCGGCGCGGCGGGGGTCGGGGGAGCGGCGCGGGTCGGCCCGGCCGTCCTCGGGCGGGCGGCGGCCGGCGGGGGGACGCGGGCCGTCCGCGCCCGGCCTCGGCCGGCCGACGGGCTCGTTGCCCGCCCTCGGCGCGCGCGGCCGGTCCGCGGACCCGGGGTCGTTGCCGGGGCGGCGCTCCCCGGGCGCGCGTCGTTCGCCCGTCGGGCGCTCGGGACCGCGGCGCGGCGGCTCGACCCGGCCACCCGGTTCGGGTCGGCCACCCGGTTCGGGTCGTCCGGGCGGCTGGGCGCGCGGCGGTTGGCCCGCGGAGGGGTGCCGAGGGGGAACGGGTCGCCGGCGGAACCCGTCGGGCTCGCCTGGCCTCGGCGGCCGGTTGTCCACTCCCACTCCTCCCATGTACCCGGGTACGCCCCGTTGGACGCGTGACGAGCCGCCCGGGTTGCCACCAGCGTCGCACAGCCACCGCGCCGGACGTGGTGATACCGGTCGGAGGCCGGCCTGACCAGGCCGGTTACCCGATTGTGAGGTCGGGGTGCCCGCGTTCGTAGACTGCCACCGTGCTGACCATGCAGGATGCGCTGCTCGCGCTGACCCGGTACTGGACCGAACGGGGCTGCGTCGTCGTGCAGCCGTACAACACGGAGGTCGGCGCAGGCACGTTGAACCCCGCCACCGTGCTGCGGGTGCTCGGCCCCGAGCCGTGGCGCGTGTCGTACGTCGAGCCCAGCGTGCGGCCCGACGACGCGCGGTACGGCGAGAACCCCAACCGGCTCCAGACCCACACCCAGTTCCAGGTGATCCTCAAGCCCGACCCGGGCGACCCGCAGGAGCTGTACCTCGGCAGCCTGGAGGCGCTGGGCATCGACGTCCGGGCGCACGACGTGCGGTTCGTCGAGGACAACTGGGCCTCGCCCGCGCTCGGCGCGTGGGGCCTGGGCTGGGAGGTGTGGCTGGACGGGCTGGAGATCACCCAGTTCACCTACTTCCAGCAGGCGGGCGGCATGTCGCTCGACCCGGTGTCGGTGGAGATCACCTACGGCATCGAGCGCATCATGATGGCGCTGCAGGGCGTGGACCACTTCAAGGACATCGCCTACGCGCCCGGCATCTCCTACGGCGAGGCGTTCGGCCAGGCCGAGTACGAGATGAGCCGCTACTACCTCGACGACGCCGACGTGGAGGCCAACAAGCGGCTGTTCGAGGAGTACGCGGCCGAGGCGCGCCGGATGCTCGACGCCCGCCTGCCCGTGCCGGCGCACAACTACGTGCTCAAGTGCTCGCACACGTTCAACGTGCTGGACGCGCGAGGCGCGATCAGCACCACCGAGCGGGCCCGCGCGTTCGGGCGGATGCGCGGCCTGGCCCGCGAGGTCGCCCAGCTCTGGGCGGCCCGCCGCGAGGAGCTGGGCCACCCGCTCGGCCTCGCGCAGGCCCCCGCCCCGGCCGCGCTGCCCGCGACGTTCGCCGAGGTCGCGGACGCGAGCACGCTGCTGTTCGAGATCGGCACCGAGGAGCTGCCGCCCGCCGAGGTCACCCGCACCGTGCAGGCGGTCCGGCAGGCCGTGGCGGACAAGCTGGGCGCGACCAGGCTGGCCCACGGCGCGGTCGAGGTGCACGGCACGCCCCGGCGCGTCGTCGTGCTGGTGCCCGACGTGGCCCCGCGCGAGCCGGACGCGGAGAAGACCGTGCGCGGTCCCCGCGTGTCCGCCGCGTTCGACGCCGACGGCACCCCGACCAAGGCCGCCCAGGGGTTCGCCCGCGGCCAGGGCGTGGACGTCGCCGCGCTGGGCCGGGTCACCGAGAACGGCGTCGAGCACGTCGCCCTGGTCCGCACCGACCCCGGTCGCGGCGCGGTGGAGGTGCTCAGCGGGCTGCTCGGCGAGGTGGTCGCGGAGCTGCGCGCCGAGAAGAACATGAAGTGGAACGACCCGAAGCTGTCGTTCACCCGCCCGATCCGCTGGCTGCTGGCCCTGCTGGGCACGACGCCGGTGCCGGTCGCGGTGTCCTCCCTGGCCGCCGAGCCGAAGACCCGCGTGCACCGCACCGCCGCCACGCCGGTGGTGGAGGTCCCCACGGCGGACGGCTACCTGGAGTTCCTGGCCGGGCACGGCATCGACGCCTCGGCGGAACGGCGGCGCGACGCGATCGTGGCCCGCGCCGAGGAGCTGGCCGCCTCCGTGGGCGGCGTCGTGGACTTCGAGGGCGTGCTGGACGAGGTCACCAACCTGGTCGAGCGGCCCACGCCGATCCTGGGCTCGTTCGACGAGCGCTACCTGGAGCTGCCCGCGCAGATCCTCACCACGGTGATGCGCAAGCACCAGCGCTACCTGCCGGTGCGCGCCCGGGACGGCGCGCTGCTGCCGCACTTCGTCGCGGTCGCCAACGGCGAGGTGGACGCGGACCTGGTCCGCGCGGGCAACGAGGCCGTGCTGCGCGCCCGGTACGAGGACGCGGCGTTCTTCTGGCGGGCCGACCTGCGCACGCCGCTGGAGGACATGAAGGCCGGCCTGGAGAAGCTGACCTTCGCCGACAAGCTGGGCTCGATGGCCGACCGGGCGGCCCGGATCGCGGCGCTGGCGCGGCGGCTCGCGGAGGAGGTCGGCGCGGCCGACGACACGCTGGCGCGGGCGGGCGAGCTGGCCAAGTTCGACCTGGGCTCGCAGATGGTGATCGAGCTGTCCAGCCTGGCCGGCGTGATGGCCCGCGAGTACGCCGAGCGGGCCGGGGAGACCCCCGAGGTCGCCCGCGCGCTGTACGAGATGGAGCTGCCGCGCTCGGCGGGCGACGCGCTGCCGTCGTCCACGCCCGGCGCGTTGCTGTCCCTGGCCGACCGGTTCGACCTGCTGGCCGGGCTGTTCGGCATCGGGGCCAACCCGACCGGCAGCTCCGACCCGTTCGGGCTGCGGCGGGCGGCGCTGGGCGCGGTGAGCGTGCTGCGGGCGTTCCCGGACCTCAAGGGCATCACGCTGACCAAGGCGTTGGCGCTGGCCGCGCAGGAGGTCGAGGAGCAGCGGCGGGACGAGTCGCCGACCATCCCGGCCGCGGCGCTGGACGCCGCGCGCGAGTTCGCCGTGCGGCGGTACGAGCAGCAGTTGCTCGACGCCGGGCACGACCACCGGTTCGTCAACGCGGTGCTGCCGCTGGCCGACGCGCCGGCGGTGGCCGACACGACGTTGGCCGAGCTGACCGCGCTGGCGGGCGACCCGGACTTCGCCGCGCTGGTCGCCGCGTTGCAGCGGGTGCGGCGGATCGTGCCCGCGGACACCGTCGGCGAGTACGACCCTCAGGTGTTGGCCGAACCGGCCGAGGTGGCGCTGCACAAGGCGCTGGCGGACGTGCCGGCGGGCGTCACGGGGTTGGCGGCGTTCGCCGCCGCGGCGACCGGGCTGACCGGGCCGGTGAACACGTTCTTCGACGAGGTGCTGGTGATGGCCGAGGACGCCGACGTGCGGCGGGCCCGGCTGGGGCTGCTGGCCGCGATCCGCGACCTGGCCGCGCCGGTGCTGGACTGGCAGGCCCTGGGCGCCGCCCTGGGCTGAGGCGCGCCAGTGGTATCCCCGCCCCCCGGTGCGCCGGCGGGCGGGGACCGCGCCGTCTTGCGGCTACATGTCGCGGTTGTCGTCCAGGTTGGCGCTGGCGACGGCGACGGTGTGGTCCGGCGTGACCTGTTCGGCGGCGGCGGACCCGGCGCCCAAGGCGAGCAACGCCGCGGCGGCCACGGCCACCAGCGCTGCGGGGATCATTCTCACGCTGCTACTCCTCACACACCCGGCCAGGGTTCGGCAGGCGACACCATCGCACAGAAATCGCCCGAACGGGAAGTCCCCCTTTCGTAGCTGCCGAATCCGTGACCATTCGGCTGCGGAGCGTGATTAGTAGCGCGCTGTAACGGTTCGACCAGCGGTTTCGATGGTCGGGGGAGGTCGATCCGGCGTTTGACGCAGACCATTCGGAGCTGCGGCGTTGCTACGTCTTGACGAACCCGCACCCGGAGAGATGGAATTCCGCGACATTCCGTATTTCGGCTGTCCACGTCGATGTGCCGCGCAAGGGGTTGGCGAATGCGAAGGCTTGCCCGAGCCGTGTCCTGCGGTCTCCTCGTCCTGTTCGTCGCCGCCTGTGGGGGCGCCGTCGACCCGCTCGCGCCGCCCACGGGCAGCCGCGCGCCGAGACCGGTCGTGGGCGTGATCCTGCCGGACCGCTCGTCGTCGGACCGGTGGGAGGACCAGGACCGGCCGCTGCTGCTCCAGGCGATGAACTTCGCGGGCGTCGAGGGCGTGATCGAGAACGCGGACGGCGACGAGGCGAAGTTCGCGAGCATCGCCGACGCCATGATCGCGCGCGGGGTCAAGGTGCTGATGACGACGCCGCTGAGCCCCGAGGGCGGCGCGGCGGTCGAGCGCAAGGCGAAGGACGCGGGCATCCCGGTCATCAACTACGACCGGATCAGCCTGGGCGGCCAGGCCGAGTACTACGTCTCGTTCGACAACTTCAACGTGGGCGAGCTGCAGGCCGAGGGCCTGCTCCAGTGCCTCGGCGACAAGCCCGGCGCCCGGATCATCGAGCTGCAGGGCGCGCCGACGGACAACAACGCGACCATGTTCTTCGACGGGCAGCGCCGCAAGCTCGGCCCGAAGTACGACAGCGGCGCGCTGCGGCTGGTCGACAGCAAGCCCGTCGACCGCTGGGACCCGGTGATCGGCAAGGCCACCTTCGAGCAGGTGCTCGGGGCCAACGGCGGCTCGGTGGACGGCGTGGTGGCGGCCAACGACGGGCTGGCGGGCGCGGCGATCGAGGTGCTCAGGGCCAAGGGCCTGGCCGGTCGGGTGCCCGTGACGGGCCAGGACGCCACGGTCGAGGGCCTGCGCGCGATCCTGCGCGGCGAGCAGTGCATGACGGTCTACAAGCCGATCCGCGACGAGGCCGAGGCGGCGGCTCGGCTCGCCATCGCGGTGGCGCGCGGCGACCTGAGCGGCGCGGACGACCTGGCCACCGGCAACACCCGCGACCTGGTGGCGAAGCGGGACGTGAAGTCGGTGCTGCTGGGCGCGGACCTGATCACCCGGGAGAACGTGCGGACGCTCGTGGCCGAGAGCGTGGTCAAGCCCGCGGAGCTGTGCGCGGGCGACACCGCGGACGACTGCGCCGAGCTGGGCATCCTGGTCAACTAGCGGGCACGGCGGCACCGGGGCCGGGCAGGACGTCCACGTCCTCCGGCCCCATCGGCGCGCCGCACTCCGAGCAGCGCAGCTCCACGTGCGCGACCCGGCCGCAGGCGCGGTGCCGGTAGAGCGCGGGCGGTCCCGCCCCGCCCGCCGTCCAGCGGTCGCCCCAGCGCACCATCACCATCAGCAGCTCGACCAGCTCGACGCCCTTGCGGGTGAGCGCGTACTCGTGGCGCACCGGCCGGGCCGAGTACTCGCGCCGCTCCAGCACGTCCTGCTCGACCAGCCACCTCAGCCGCTCGGCGAGCACCTTGCGGGAGATGCCGAGGTCTTCCTGGATCTGGTCGAAGCGGGCGATGCCCACGTAGACGTCGCGCAGGATCAGCGGCGACCACGGTTCGCCGATGACGTCCAGGGTGCGCGCGATCGAGCACGCCATGTCGCCGAACCTCGTCCGTTGCACGGGACCAGTCTACCGCTGTGGGTTCCCTCAGGGAACGCTGTGGGCTAGGGTCAGTTCCCTCAGGGAACTTGGAGGTTCGCCCATGGCCCGCCCGACCGCGCCCCGCACCGCCCGCACGCCCCGCGACGGGAGGGCGTGACCGTGCCCAGGACCATGACCGACGCCGAGCGCGACGCGTTCCTCGACCTGCCGCACGTGGCCGTGCTGAGCGTCGCCGCCGCCGACCGCCCGCCGCTCACCGTGCCGGTGTTCTACGCCCACCGGGACGGCCGGATCCGGTTCTTCACCGGCACGCAGGGCCGCACGGCGCGCAAGACCCGGCTGCTGGAGCGGGCCGGCGCGTTCAGCCTGTGCGTGCAGCGGCCGACGTACCCGTACCGGTACGTCACCGCCGAGTGCGTCGTGGAACGCGCCGAACGCGCGCCGTCGACCGAAGACGTCCTGGCCGTGACGGGCAGGTACCTGCCGGAGGCCGACGCCCGCGCGTTCGCCGAGGCCGAGACCGCCGACCCGTCGGGCACGTTCGTCCTGTTCACCGGTCGTCCGGTGCGGTGGCTGACCAGCGACTTCGGCGAGCCGGACTAGCCGTCCTCGTCGTGCCTGCCGGAGATGAACTCCTGCACGCGGATCTTCCACCGGATCAGCGGCTGGCGGACGCGGGCCTCCCGGCGGTACGCCCGGCGCAGCTTGCGCGAGCCCTCGGGGTAGCGCCAGCGGGCCCACGGCGAGCCGGGACGGGCCAGCCGCACCGCGCCGATCTCCGGCAGCACGGGCACCAGCAGGCCGAGCAGCCCCGTCCAGACCTTGCCCTTGAGCAGCGTCACGATCACGAACCCGAGGTTGACCAGGACGATGAGCACCCGCAGGGCCACGCCCTCGCCGTAGAACTCGTCGTACCCCAGCGGCCGCGCGCCCGCCAGCAGCAGGCCCGTCATGCCGATGGCCAGGAACACGGCGTCCACCGACAGCCGGCCGTCCTTGGTCCAGTACACGTCCCGCAGGTGCAGCAGCAGCGCGAACTCGTCCAGCACGAGGGCCGCGCCGACGCCGAGCAGCGCGGCCGCGGCCACCCGCACGCCGTGCATGTCGTCCGGGACGGCCAGCCCGGTCACGCCGCCGAGCAGCATGAACACCGTGCCGAACACGACGTGGTGGATGTGCGTGCCGCCGGGTGTGATGTTGCCCGGCCACCAGCGCACCTCCGCCCGGATCAACCGGACGCTGATCCGGATGAGGACGAAGGTGACCACCAGGCCGAGGAAGAAGAACAGCAGCCGGGCCTGGGGCAGGTGGAGCGCGTACACCACCCCATCTTCACCCGGCCGGATCAGTTGAAGCTCACACCGCCCTGGATGTCGCCCGCTTGCAGGACGTTGCCGTGGACCGTGCCGGAGATCTGGTTGGTGACCCTGCCGGTCTGGGTCACGGCATGGTGCGCGCGCAGCTCGGCGCCGAACGCGGGATCGGCCCGCACGGTGCGCTCCAGGGCCTCGCTCAGCGCCTTGACCTGCGGGGAGTCCTCCGCCGCGCCCTCGGCCGCGGTGAGCGCCGCGGTCGCCGCCGGGTCGTCCGCGAACTTCGCCCGGACCAGTTCGTACAGCCCCGCGACGGCGCGCGAGGCGAGCGACGCGGCGATGGTGACCAGCATCGGTTCAGGCATCGGGACCCCCTGTGATCGCTGCCCTGCCCACGGTAGCAGTGCGACTCGCGCGTTCTTCCGCTCGACTGCCGGTGGGATGTCGTGGTTGACTGTCCTCGGTCGTACCTTTCTGTGTTCGTGTTCCACCACGCTCGCGGAACGGAGTTGCGGGCGCCGAACTTTCCTCGCCAGGAGGGGCCGGGGCCCTAGCTGACCCGGTGGTCGCAAGCGCGATCCGGCACCTGTTAGAGGAGAAGTAGCAAGATGGCAGTTCAGGGCACCGTCAAGTGGTTCAACGCGGAGAAGGGCTTCGGCTTCATCTCCCCGGACAACGGTGGCGCCGACGTGTTCGTGCACTACTCGGAGATCCAGAGCAACGGCTACCGCACCCTGGAAGAGAACCAGCGGGTGGAGTTCGAGATCGGCCAGGGCCAGAAGGGCCCGCAGGCGCAGACGGTTCGACCGCTCTGACCTAATCCGGGTCACCACCAGGACCTGGATCTTTTCGGGCCGCCACTCCCGTTCGCGGGGGTGGCGGCCCGAATCGTGCGCTCACCTGCTCAGGGCGGGCGCGTGGCCGACCTGGTCGCCGTAGACCCGCTTGCCGACCAGCCGCGCGTCGTCGAACACGAAGAACGCCGTCGCGCGCACCCGGTAGGCCCGCCCGGTCGGCTCCTCGCCGCCGAGGCTGCCCAGGTGGGTGCCCCGCAGCTCCAGCTCCACGATCACCGCGTCGTCGGCGTGGTGCAGCTCCACCAGCGTGCTGCGCCGGTCGGGGAACGCGTCGCCGACCCGGGCGTAGTACCCGGCGACCTCGGCCCGGCCGTCGAACACCTGCCCGGTCGCCACGATCTCGCAGCGCGGGTGGTCGAAGGCGCCCACGGCGGTGTCGAACTCGCGTTCGTTCTCCGACTCCAGGTGCTCCAGGACGATCGCCTCCCGCAGGGCCCGCAGTGCCTTGGACGCGGTCATGCGTGCGCACCCCTCCGGTTCGTCGGTAGCTGACGACGAAACACGGACGGGTGGTCACCAGTCAAGACAGTGGCCGGGTCGTTGGTACGCGATGACGCGGCCATTCACCCGTTCGGTTCAGGGGCGCATCTCGTACGTGCCGGACAGCGCCGCGACCCGCGCCCACACCCGCTCGAAGCGGTCCCGGTCGACCACGGGCCTGCGGACCTGCTCGACCGCCCAGCGCTGCTGCGCCTCCGTGGATGACGCCTTGCCGTGCAGCCCGACCGCGTAGGCCGAGAAGTCCCGCACCAGGACGTCGAACACCTGGTCCAGCACGTCGGTGTCCAGGTCGGTGATCCGGGCCTGCTCCAGCACCAACTGGCCGTAGACGACCAGCGTGAACAGGTGACCGAGAGTGAGCAGGAAGTCCAGGTCCCGCTGCTGCTCCTCGTCCGGCGCGGCCGTGGCGAGCAGGGTGCGCAGCGCCCGGGCCTGCTCGTGGAAGAGGGCCGCGTTCGGCACGTGGGCGTGCTCGCGGTAGGCGGTCTCCCAGTCGTGGAACCTGACCCGCCCGAGGCCGCGCGCCGGGCCCTGCCGCCAGAAGAACGCGTCGTCGGCCGGGTCGTGCCTGGTCGGGACGTCGGGGTACGCGGCGGGGTGGAACAGGTGGTTGGGCATGAACTTGAGCACCAGGGCGAGGTTCACGTGGACCGTGCCCTCCAGCTTCGGCAGCGCGCGGATGTCGCGGGCGGCCATCGAGAAGTACGTGTCCTTCTCGAAGCCCTTCGCCGCGATCACGTCCCAGAGCAGGTCCAGGACCCGTTCGCCCTCACTGGTGACCTTCATCTTGGTGATGGGGTTGAACAGCAGGTAGCGACGGTCGTCGGGGGAGGCGCTGCGGAAGTAGTCCACCGCGCGGTCGGAGAACAGCTTCATGGCGACCAGGCGGGCGTAGGCGTCCACGAAGCTCTGCCGGACGTGCGGGAAGTCGGTGACCCGCTTGCCGTACAGGACGCGGTTGTGGGCGTGCGTGACGGCCTCGTGGAACGCGTGCTCGTCGATGCCGATCGAGGCCGTGCACAGGTTGAACTTGCCGACGTTGACGGTGTTGAGGGCGGCGCTGAACGCGTCCGAGCCCGTGTGCAGGATGTCGTCCGCGGTGACCGGGTAGTCGTCCAGGCGGAACTCGCTGACGAACATCTGCGCGTCCACGATGTTCTTGACCAGCGTGAACTTCTCGTGCTGGGAGTCCACGGCGAAGAAGACGTACCCGTCGGGGCCCTCGACGTCCGCGCGGCGGCCGAAGACCGACACCATGCCCGCCACGTTGCCGTTGCCGATGTAGTACTTGCCGCCGGTCGCGGTGAAGCCGTCGGCGGTGGGCGTGAGGACCATGTCGGTGGAGTAGACGTCCGCGCCGTGCTCCTTCTCCGACAGCCCGAACGCGAAGACCGCGCCCCGGTCGAGGAGTTCGGCGGCCTTCTTCCGGGCCGCGGCGTTGTCGCTCATCCAGATCGGCCCGAGGCCGAGCACGGTGACCTGCCACGCGTACCAGTACTGCAGGCCGTAGAACGCGAGGACCTCGCTCAGGGCGGCGTTGCGGGCGGCGTCCCAGCGCTTGTGCGGGTCGCCGCCGGCCTCGGCCGCGGGCGTGCAGAAGGTCGCGAACAGCTTCTCGCGCGCGACGAAGTCCAGGAACTCGGCGTACCAGACCTTCGCCTGGTCGTCGGCGATGAGGCGGCGCTTGCCCCGCTGCTCGAACCAGTCGATGGTCGCGCGCAGCAGTCGGCGGCTCTCGGCGTCGAGGTGGGCGGGGTCGTAGGTGTTCGGGTCGAACAGCACCGGGGGTTCTCCCTTCGTCACCGCCGGACGCTACCAGTCGGTAACTTGCGGGGCCCGGTGGCTACCGCGCCAGCCGCCGGTAGAGCGGGCGCAGGTCGTCGGTCACCGAGCGGCCGTCCACCACGAGCGGGTCGAGCCGGTCGAGCAGCACGTCCGGGCGGGTGGTCGGCTCGGGGACCTCCGGCGCGACCCCGGCGACCTCCGGCCGCGCCCAGAAGCCCTCGAAGGACTCCGCCGGGGTCGCCTCGGCCGCCGGCGCGGGCGGCGCGGGGGCCACGGGGGCCCGCAGGTCGCGCAGCCGGTCGAGCAGGTCCTCCCGCGACCGCCCGCGCCAGGCCAGGATCTCGAACGGGTCGGTGTCGAACGACCCGGCGAGCAGGTGGCAGGTGGCGGCGAGGTGCTCGCACGGCACCTCCCAGTCCGGGCACGTGCAGTCCATGGACAGCTCGCGCATCGTGCGCGGGAACAGGGTCAGGCCGAGGTCGGCCAGCACGTCCTCGATCTCCGGCGGCATCTCGCCCGCCAGCAGCTTCGCCGCGAAGACCGCCCG
Source organism: Actinosynnema sp. NPDC004786 (assembly GCF_053601135.1). Classification (NCBI taxonomy): domain Bacteria; kingdom Bacillati; phylum Actinomycetota; class Actinomycetes; order Pseudonocardiales; family Pseudonocardiaceae; genus Actinosynnema; species Actinosynnema sp. NPDC004786. The sequence continues at coordinate 39,132 of NZ_JBSGBG010000003.1, forward strand.
GTCGGCCAGCGCGTGCTCGATGCGCCGCCACTCGTCGTCGGTGAACTTGCGCACGCCGATCCGCGCCCGGTACGGCTCCGGGCGGGCGCCCGTGACCAGCGCCACGACCAGGCTGGTCGACAGCGACAGGCTCATCACCTGGCCCGTGCGCGCGTACCTCCGGCCGCGGCCGAGCCGGTCCGCCATGCCGAACGACTCCAGCACCTCCAGGAACCGGCGCGACCACCACGTCCGCGCCCCGTCGCCCCGACTGCCGCGCGTCGGGCCGCCCCGCTCCCCGGTCCGGTCAGTCACCGACCGCCTCCCCGGACAGGGCGAACAGCTCGCGCAGCTCCCCGGTCGACAACCCGGTCAGCCAGTCCTCGCCCGCGCCCACCACGAGCTGCGCCAACCCGCGCTTCTCCTCGATCATCCGGTCGATCCGCTCCTCCAGCGTGCCGACGCAGACGAACTTGCGCACCTGCACGTGGGCCCGCTGGCCGATCCGGAACGCCCGGTCGGTGGCCTGGTCCTCGACCGCCGGGTTCCACCACCGGTCGAGGTGGATGACGTGGTTCGCGGCCGTGAGGTTCAGCCCCGTGCCGCCCGCCTTCAGCGACAGCACGAAGAGCGACGGGCCGTCCGCCTCCTGGAACCGCCGCACCATCTCGTCGCGCCGCCGCTTCGGCGTGCCGCCGTGCAGGTACAGGACCTCGGTGTCGAACCGGGCGGCCAGGTGCGGCACGACCAGCGAGCCGAAGGCGGTGAACTGGGTGAAGCACAGCGCCTTGTCGCCGTCGGCCAGCGCCTCCTCGAGGATCTCCTCCAGCCGGGCGAGCTTGCCGGAGCGGCCGGCGACGCGGGAGCCGTCGCCGAGGAGCTGCGCCGGGTGGTTGCAGACCTGCTTGAGGCGCGACATCGTGGCCAGCACCAGGCCCTTGCGCCGGACTCCCTCCGCCTCGGCGATCTTGGCCAGCATGTCGTCCACCACCGCCTGGTAGAGCGTGGCCTGCTCGGCGGTCAGCGTGCAGAGCTGCTTGACCTCGATCTTGTCCGGCAGGTCGGTGATGACCCGGGGGTCGGTCTTGAGCCGCCGCAGCACGAACGGGCCGGTGATGCGGCGCAGGCGGACGGCGGCGTCCTCGTCGTGGTGGCGTTCGACGGGCACGGCGAAGCGGGCGCGGAAGGTGTTGATCGTGCCGAGGATGCCCGGGTTGACGAAATCCATGATCGACCACAGCTCCGCCAGCCGGTTCTCCACCGGGGTGCCGGTCAGGGCCACCCGGTGCCGGGCGGGCAGGGCGCGCGCCGCCTTCGACTGCCGGGTCGAGCTGTTCTTGATGTTCTGCGCCTCGTCCAGCACGACCCGGTCCCAGGTCACGCCGGTCAGCCGGGCCACGTCCCGGGCGAGCACCGCGTAGGTGGTGATGACCAGGTCGCAGTCGGTGTCCAGGACGCGGTCCGCGCCGTGGTGGACGCGGACCTCCAGGTCGGGGGTGAAGCGGGCGGCCTCCCGCTGCCAGTTGCCGACGACCGACATCGGGCACACCAGCAACGTCGGCAGCCGCTTGCCGTGCTGCCGGTTGTGCGCCTCCAGGGCGAGCAGTTGGACGGTCTTGCCGAGCCCCATGTCGTCGGCCAGGCACGCGCCCAGGCCCAGCCGGTCGAGGAACGCGAGCCACGCCAGGCCCCGCTGCTGGTAGGGGCGCAGTTCGGCGAGCAGTCCGCGCGGTCGCGGCACCGGTTCGAGGTGGTGTTCCACCTGGCCGGACAGCAGGTCGCCCAGCCAGCCCGTCGCGCCGACCCCGTTCAGGGGGAGCGGCAGGTCGGCGTCCTCGGGGTGCAGGCCGGAGTGCAGCAGCACCTGCGCGGCGGTCATCTGCCCACCACCGCGCTCGAGGAACGCGAGGCCCGCGGCGAGGCGCTTCGGGTCGACGTGCACCCACTGGCCGCGCACGCGCACCAACGGCACCTTGGCCCCGGCGAGCGACCGCAGCTCCGCCTCGGTGAGCGGCTCGTCGCCCACCGCCAGCTCCCAGCGGTAGTCGACCAGCACCTTCAGGCCGAGTTCGCTCTCCTTGGCCACCTGCCCCGCCGTGCCGCGGCTGGTGGCCGTGAGCCGGAGACCCAGCCGGTGGGGTTGACGCCACCACGCGGGCAGCATCACGCCGAACCCGGCCTCCGCCAGCAACGCCGCGTGCCGCAGGAAGTCGTAGGCGCCCGCCACGTCCAGGGCCAGCTCCACCGGCCGCCGGGCGGCGAGCGCCCGGTCGAGGGCCGGGTAGAGCCGCCCGGCCCGGCCGAGGTCGCCCAGCAGCACGTCCTCGGGCCGGTCGACCCACCGGCGCAGCACCGCGTCCTGCCGGTGCCACACCTGCTCGGCCGTCACCACGACGCTCGGCTCGTCCACGGCCTGGAGCAGGAACTCGACCCGCCACCCGTCCTGGTCCGGGCCGCCCTGGTCGGGCGAGCCGAGCCGGAAGCAGGTCCGGACGGGACTCTGCCGAAGCCCGCCGTGCCAGGCCGCGACCCGGGCCCGCAACGCGGTGACGTCACCGTCGATCCGGGAGTCGCCGACCAGGGCCGCCAGCCACCGCCCGACCTCCCCGTCCGCGGTCGCGCCCCCACCGCCCACCAAGGCCCGCACCCGGCGGTCGACCGCACGGTCGAGCACGTCCGGCACCACGTCCCCGGCCCCGGCCGCCAGGAACGACGGCGGCACACCCGCCCGCAACGCCGCCCCGCGCGACGAGTCCACCCCGACCAGCACCGCCCGCCACCGCGCGTGCCCGTCGGCGTCGATCCCCGGCAGCACCCGCCCCCGCCGGACCAGTTCGCCGGCGAACTCCAGCAGCTCGGTCAGGAACTTCCCGGAAGCCCCGACCCGGCAGTCGGGGAGCCCTTCGGGAACACCGTCCAGCCACACGACGGGCACCACCCACTCCCGCCACCGGACGGCCCCGCGCCGACCGCCGGCCGTGACCTCCCGGACGAGTTCGGGCGACGCCACCGGCCCGCTCGCGTACGACGGCAGCCGCACCGGGACAGCGCCTGCTCCACCGCCCCCGAGCACGGCGGCGAGGTCGTCCCCGTCCACCGCGAACGGGTGGGGCACCGCGGCACGGGGCAGCCGCGCCGAGACCCGGGCCGGCAGCCGGGAATCCTCGGCCCAGACCCCGACCCGGCCCCCGCTCAGGCCCAAGGCGTGCAACACCCACACCCCCGCACTATGCGCCCCGTGTCCCACCACCTCCCCACCCACCCCGTCCCCCGGACCGCCCGCCCCCGGTCGGATCGCCTCTCTGCGGCCGGCCGGCCGCAGCGCGTCACCACTTGTCGGAGGTGACGATCGCCTTCAGCTGGTCGAGGCTCAGGGGCGGCTGCGGCGAGTGGATCGCGCCGCCCGGCGAGTTGACCACAGCGCCGAGGGGGTCCTCCTGGTTGCTGACGTTCAGGACCACCAACGTCCCGTCGGGCCGCCTGAGGGCCGCCATGTACGACACCGCGCCGGCATCCGGCCGCCCGGTCCCGGTCGCCAGCACGGAGCCGTCGGGCAGCGTGCTGACGTCGCAGTCGTCCGTGCGGGAGAAGGCGCACCACTCGTCGGGCCCGGAATCGGTGCGGCGGATCATCAGGGCGAAGCCCCCGGTGGACCCCGCGGACATCAGGGTCCCGCCGACCAGCGCGCTGTTGTTCGGGTCGCCCGGCTCCGGCGTCACCACCGACATCTCCGGCTGCTGGTGCTGCGACGGGGCGGTCCTCGGCACGATCGTCTTCATGGTCACCTCGAACGTCGCGGTGCCGCCGAGCACCGCCCTGAACCGGGTGATCAGGTCGTCCGGCGAGGTCGGGACCGGGCTGCGCGCCGCGGACGTGGTCGGTGCGGGCGACGAGGAGGTGGTCTGCGGGTCGGCGACGTGCGTGCCGGAGTCGCCCGGCGCCAGCCACACCGAACCCGCGACCAGGACCGCCACCGCGGCGACGGTGGCCGCGACGGGCGCCGGCCGCACGGTTCGGCGCGGCCGCGCGACGGGGGCCGTGGTCGAGGCGGCGGCGTCCGCGCGCCGCTCCAGCTCGGCGAAGGCATCGTGGAGGGTGCGGAGGTCGCTCATGAGGTCTCCTGGAAGTGGGGGACGCCGGCGGTGAGGTCGATGCGCAGGGCCTTGAGCGCGCGGTGGATCTGGCTGCGGACGGTCGGTTCCCGACACCCCAGCTGTGTGGCGATCTCGCTGTCGGACAGGCCCGCGTAGTAGCGCAGCACCACGGCCGCCCGCTGCTTCCTGGGCAGGCCGGCGAGGCGGCGGATCATCGCGTCCCGCTCGGCCCGCTCGTCCGCGCCGTCGGAGACCACCGTCGGCTCGACCTCGGCGCGCGGGGACGTGCGGGTCAACCTCCTGCGCCAGGACAGGTACTCGTTGACGACCATCCGCCGCACGTAGGCGTTCGGCTCGGCCATGGTCGAGATCCGGTCCCAGCGCTCGAAGGCCCGGCCCAACACGTCGCTCACCAGGTCCTCGGCCAGCCACGTCCGGCAGGTGAGGACCGTGGCGAACCGCATCAGCGCGGGACGCTGCCTTGCCACGTACTCGGCAAACTCCATCGGCCACTCCCGATCGTCGACTGTGCCTCGTGCCTCGTTCCCACCCCTAATGCCGAAGTGCCCCCTTTCGTTGCATCCGGATTCCGACCGACCGCCCGGCACCCCCGCGCCCGATCGCCACGGAGCATGGAAGACGGTCCACAACCGACCGATCCCACCGGCGCACGGATCCTGCGCCGGGCACACCGAGTCAGCCGATCACGCCACCGGCCATGATCGACCTCGCCGCCCGCTCCTCCGACTTGGGGACGCGCCTTGGCGGGCCGCTCCCGCCGGGAGCCCACCAGGTCGCCCGACCAGGACATCCCGGCCGGGCTCCCCACCCCGGGTCCCTCGCGCCGCCCAGCCCGGTCGCTCCGGCGGAGCCCTCGCCCCACACGCGGCCGCTCCGATCAGGCGTCTCCGACCGGCTGCCCGGCCGCGCCGAGCCGTAGCGAGCCGCGTCGGAAGGCCCGACCTCCGCGCCGCCTGCGCACCAGCCCGGATCCCGGCCATGGTCCGGTCCGGCGTGGTGGTCGTGGCAGGCGGCGCGAGGTCGGGTGGGTCGTGTCGGTGGGGTGTCAGGCGTGCTGGCGGGACCTCTTGCGGGACAGGGTGGCCACTCCCGCGCCGGCCAGGCCGACCTGGAGGGCCAGTTCGATCCAGTCGACGCCCGAGGTGTTCGCGACGCCGAGGAGCGACGCGACGAGCGTGCCCACGAAAGCCGCCGCGACGCCCACCAGGAGCGTCACCACCATCGAGATCTGCTGCCTGCCCGGCACGACCAGCCGGCCGAGGCCGCCGATGACCAGACCGATGACCAGCGCCGAGATGAGCCCGGTGATCTCCACAAGAGGTCCTTTCCTCGCCCTGAGCGTCCACCTCGAGCATCACCGCCCCTCCTCCCCGCCCGAATCGGGTTTGCCCCTGACCCGCCCCTGATCCCGACCCTGAACCCGGAACACCTCCGCCGCCTCCGCCGACAGCGCCCGGCCCGGCACGTCCGGATCGCAGCCCACCCTGGCCAGCCGGGACCGGATCGAGGTGGGCGAGCGCTCCAGCCGGGCGGCGAGCGAGCGGATCAGCTCGACGGTCGGCGTGTCCCCGGTCGCGGCCAGCCAGTCGGCCCGCAGGGCGTCGTCCAGGTCCGCCGTCCACGGCTGGTTGGCGTTCGCCGGACGGTCCCGCGCCGAGCCGGACGCGGGACCGCTGAGCCTGCCCAACGCCTCCAGCACCTGGGCCAGCAACTTGCCGATCTTCGCGCCGGCCGCCGCGGGCAGGCGGAGGTTGCCCTCGGCCACCAGCGCGCCCGAGCTGTCGACGCCGGCGAGGTCCACCGACAGCTCCGGGTCGGCCGTGGCCACCACCTGGTAGGTCGTGGAGCCGACGCGGACCGAGTTCTCATACGTGGTTGTCGTCATGGTGATGACGCTAGCGGAGGGGTCCGACAATTCCGGGCCGGCTGATGGACGAGCTGCCGGATGAACCCGACCGGGCGAGCGACAGCACCATCGCCGCGCGAGCCGGCGGCGGTCGGCTCAGCGGCAGAGCGGGCAGCCCGGGGCGGCCGGCTCGGACCCCGTCAGGTACGGCTTGAGGTGCTCGGCGATGGCCCTCGCCAGCGACGGCGGCACGGCGTTGCCGATCTGCCGCGCCACCTCGATCTTCGTGCCGCACCACTCGAAGGTGTCCGGGAACGACTGCAGGCGCGCCGCCTCCAGGTGCGTGATCGGCCGGTCCACCCGGTGCCCGCCCTCGCCCGGCTCCCACTGCGGGTGCAGGTAGCGGCCCTTCTCCGGCTTGTAGAACTCGGTGCGGATGGTCAGCGACGGCTCGTCCCACCGCATCCGGCCCATCACGTCGGTCGTGCCGGTCTTCTTCTCCCGCCAGCACCGCGGCAGCAGCTCGGGCGGCAGGTCGAACCGGCCGCCGCCCGGCGGGATGTGGCGGTAGCGCTCCAACGACATCGGGGTCGGGTTGCGGCCGATGTGCAGTTCCGGGCTCTTGAACGGCCCCGGCAGCTCCCGGCCGAAGAACTCCACCACGGAGTTCGGCAGCGCGGTCGTCACCGGCCGCTCCGGCAGCCCGCGCAGCACGTCGCCGACGGTGTGCCAGCGCTCGCGCGGGTGCGTCGGGGCGGGCAGCGGGATCCGGCCGATCCGCGAGCCGATCACGATCGCCCGCCGACGCCGTTGCGGCACGCCGAAGTCCGCCGCGTGCAGGATGCCCGCGCTCAGCTCGTAGCCCTCGGTCTCGGCCCGGAGCAGCGCGAACTCGGTCGACGCCAGGAACCGGTCGACGTTCTCGATCACGAACACCGAGGGCCGGGCCCGCCGCACGAACCGCAGGTACTCGCGCCACAGGGAGTTGCGCGGGTCGTTGACGTCCTTCGAGCCGAGGTTCGAGAACCCCTGGCACGGCGGCCCGCCCACGATGACGTCCACCTCGGGGATCGCGCTGTCCGGCACGGCCGCGATGTCCGACCAGCGGATGTGGTCCTCGCCGAAGTTCGCCGCGTACGTGGCCGCCGCGTGCAGGTCCCACTCGACCGCCATGACCGGCCGGTAGCCGCCCGCCGCGGCGAACCCGGAGGTCATGCCGCCGCACCCGGCGAACAGGTCGATCATCGACAGCACGGGCTCAGGCTAGCCGACCACGCCGCCGCAGCACGGTGGTCCGGACCCGACTCGCCGCGTCGGCCGGGTCCTCGTGCTCCCACACCCGCACCGCGAGCCACCCCGCCTCCGCGAGCGCCTGGTCGGTGTTGGCGTCCCGCGCCTGGTTGCCCTCGATCTTGGAGCGCCAGAACTCGCCGTTGCGCTTCGGCCACGTGCCGTGCTCCGGGCAGCCGTGCCAGAAGCACCCGTCCACGAACACCGCCACCTTCGCGGGCCCGAACACCACGTCCGCCTCGCGCCGGACCCCGCGCACCGGCCGCTGGTGCACCCGGTAGCGCAGCCCCATCCGGTGCAGCTCGCGCCGCAACGCCACCTCGATGCCCGTGTCACGGGACCGCTGCTTGCTCATCCGGGCCCGGACGTCGTCCGTCGTTTCCAGGTTCGGCACCCGGCCATGATGGCCCACGCCCGCACCGCGCCGACGCCGGCACCACACGCCACCGCGCGCACTACGGCCACCGCCGGCACCGCGGCCACCGCGCGCACTACGGCCACCGCCGGCACCGCGGCCACCGCCCGCACCGCGCCGACGCCGGCACCGCGCCCACTGCCCGCACCGCGCCGACGCCGGCACCGCGCCCACCGCCCGCACCGCGCCGACGCCGGCACCGCGCCCACTGCCCGCACCGCGCCCACTGCCCGCACCGCGCCGACGCCGGCACCGCGCCCACTGCCCGCA